>JAPJRC010000038.1:7789-22721 GCA_030824805.1 Micavibrio sp. | reverse complement strand
CCGTTTAACAATCTCTCGGAGCGTCCTTTGACCGTCAAGCCGAACCATAGTTTAAATCTGCGCATCATTTCTGCCGTGGTTCTTATGCCGCTGGTTTTGTGGTGCCTGATTTACGGTGGCTGGCTGTTCCTTGCGATGATCGGTATAGCGCTCGGCATCTCTTTCAAGGAGTGGACGCGTATGGCGCGCCTGTCCAGGCGCCCTCTGGTCGATGGCCTGATCGGGCTTTTTTATATTACCGGATGTTTCATGGCATTCGTTTATCTGCGCATGCATCACAGCGATCACGGTGCGGGGTATGCGTTGTGCCTGTTGCTGTGTGTCTGGGCCACGGACACAGGCGCTTATTTTACCGGGAAGGCCATTGGCGGCCCGAAAATGGCGCCTTCCATCAGCCCCAATAAAACCATATCCGGCTTGTTCGGCGGTATCTCATCCAGCGTTGCTGTGGTTTTCGTTTATGCACATTATCTGGGGCCTTATCTGGCCGGTGTATTCGGTGAGGATATGAATCTTACGCAAGGTTTGAGCTTGCCTGTTATCGTGGCGCTCGGTGTTATCATCGCGATAAGCGATCAGATCGGCGATCTTCTGATTTCCAAGGAAAAGCGCAAAGTCGGCGTGAAAGACACCGGCGCCCTTATACCCGGCCATGGTGGTTTGCTGGATCGTATTGATGGTCTGCTTATGTCTGCGCCTGTTTTCCTGCTCGGTCTTGAGGCGCTGGTTCGATGAGCCGCAGCGTTACAATTCTTGGCTCGACGGGGTCCGTCGGTACGGCCACGCTTGATGTGATCCGCGCCGAGGCTGAAAAATTCCAAATCCATACGCTCACCGCGCAAACCAATGTCACGCTTCTGGCGCAACAGGCAAAAGAGTTCGGCGCGAAGCGGGCCGTCATAGGCGATGATAGTCTCTACAGCGATCTTAAAAACGCACTTTCAGGCACGGACATAGATTGTGCTGCCGGACGCGCCGCTGTGATTGAAGCCGCCGGTACGAAAGTCGATTATACCATGGCCGCTATCGTCGGCATGGCGGGCCTGGAGCCCATACTTGCAGCAATCGCAAATGGCGGATATGTGGCGATCGCCAACAAGGAACCGCTGGTTTCCGCCGGCAGACTTGTAATGGATGCGGCCAGAAAATCCGGCGCAACGCTTCTGCCGGTCGATTCCGAACACAACGCGATTTTTCAGGTCTTCGAACAGGCGAACCGCGCCTTTGTCCGCCGCATTATACTCACTGCTTCCGGCGGTCCGTTCCGTGACAGCACGCAGGCGCAGATGCAGGCGGCAACACCGGAACAGGCATTGGCGCATCCGAATTGGGTCATGGGGCGAAAAATCTCCATCGATTCCGCGACGATGATGAACAAGGCGCTGGAAGTGATAGAGGCGCATTTTCTTTTCGATATGCCTCCGGATCAGATCGATGTGCTCATACATCCGCAATCGGTGATCCATTCCATGGTGGAATATCAGGATGGCTCGGTGCTGGCCCAGATGGGCGCACCGGACATGCGGGTGCCGATCGCCCATACGCTGGGGTGGCCTGCGCGGATAGGCGGGGCGGCGCAACGCCTTGATTTTACAAAAATTTCGACATTGTCTTTCATGCCTGTGGACGCGTGCCGTTTTCCCGCCATAAACTATGCCTACGATTGTTTAAGGGATGGGCAGGCCGCTTGTATCGCATTTAACGCGGCGAACGAACTTTGTGTTTCGGCTTTCCTCGATGGCAAAATCGGACTCACGGACATTTTCGATATCATCCGCCGCGTGGTGGAGGACAAGAAAGATGTTTCCGATCCGGTGAATCTCGGCGATATTCTCGCACTCGACCAAATGGTGCGCGATGCCGCCGAACAATGTATACTGACTTATAACCCCTCGACCCGGAAGGTCTCATGAACTCCATCTTCGACATGTTCCAACTCGTGTTCAGCAATATCTGGCTTTACGGGGGAACATTCCTTCTGGTCCTCAGCATACTCGTGTTCGTGCATGAGTGGGGCCATTACATTGCAGCCCGCGCCTGCGGCGTCAAGGTCGACAGTTTTTCCATCGGTTTCGGCAAAGAGTTGTTCGGTTTTCGTGACAAAAACGGCACGCGCTGGAAATTCTCGCTGATCCCGCTTGGCGGCTACGTGAAGATGTTCGGCGATGCCGACCCCGCCAGCGCCGGACACAAGGAAACAGTGGGTGAGGGGCTTGCGGCCCGTCCGATGAGTGCGGAAGATCGCAAGGTTGCCTTCTTTGCCAAGCCCGTATGGCAGCGTGCGATCATCGTGTTCGCCGGTCCCGCTATCAATTTCATTTTCGCAATCATCCTGCTCTCCGGCTTGTACATGTTCTATGGACAACCCGTAACACCAGCCACCGCTTCGGCCGTTGTTAAAGGCTCGGCGGCGGAGAAGGCCGGCTTCCAGCCTCATGACCGTGTTATCGCCATCGACGGCAAGCCCGTCGCCCGTTTTGAAGATATTCGCCAGAAGGTGATGATCGCCCTTGATTCGCCGATGGAATTCACCGTTGACCGTAACGGCGAAGAAGTCCAGCTGACGGCGACACCGGTGCGTGAGACGATTTTGGACCGTTTTGGGTTCCAGCATTCCCGTGGCGTGCTTGGTTTGATCGGTGCAGTCAACGGTTTTAGTGTTAAGAACGTTCTGGAAGTTGATGGAAAGCCTGTAAAAAATACGGATGAGGCTTTGGCGGCTCTGGACCGCACCATGGACCGTTCCGTGGAGGTCACTTTTAAGGGCATTGAAGAGGGTGACAAGAACAGCACGCTCATCGTGCATCCATTCAAGGATATGAACGAGACGCTGGGCGACTCGGAAGAGGCGGAAGACCTCACGATTATTATTTCCGAGAAGGTCGGCAACGACATCGTTAAACACAGCCCGTTGTCCGCCATCGGCTATGCCATGACCGAGACCAAGGAAGTTACGCTCGGTACCCTGACGGCGCTAGGCCAGATCATTACAGGTACACGCAGCGCCAAGGAACTGGGCGGTCTTATCCGTATCGGTGCAATGGCGGGCGATATGGCACAGGCCGGTCTTGTGGCGGTTATCACTTTCACGGCCCTGCTATCCATCAATCTCGGTCTGATTAACCTTTTCCCGATTCCCGTGCTCGACGGCGGTCACCTGGTGTTTTACGCGCTCGAGGCGGCAAAGGGGTCGCCCGTGCCGGAAAAAGCGCAGGAATACGCCTTCCGTGTGGGTTTTACCATTCTGATCGGTATTATGGTTTTCGCCAATCTGAGCGATATACTGCAGCTTATTCTTTGATATAATTGCAAAGAATCGGTTGTAACCCGCCCCAAAATATTCTACTCAATTCTATAACTAGAAAACCGACTTTCGTCAGGAAATGCGATCCGTCATGACTCGTTCCAATTTTTTCATAACGTTCATTCTTGCTCTTGTGATTTCCGTGTCCGCCATGGCCGCGGAAACGCTCCGTGAAATCCGCATCAACGGCGCGCAGCGTATCGAACCTGCGACCATCCTGACATACCTTAATCTTCAAACCGGCCAGCCGCTGGACAACGAAGTGATGAACGAAGGCCTCAAAAACCTGTTCGCCACCGGCCTGTTTGCCGACGTTAAAATGCGTGCCGATAACGGCGTTCTGCTGGTCGATGTGGTCGAAAACCCGATCATCAACGAGATTGCGTTCGAAGGTAACAGCAAGCTTGAAGACGATGAGCTGCTGGCCGAAATCAGCCTGCGCCCGCGCCAGGTGTATACAAAGACCAAAGTGCAAAACGATGTATCGCGCGTGTACCAGTTGTATCAGCGCGGCGGACGTTTTGCCGTTGCGGTTGAGCCGAAAATTATCGAGTTGGACCAGAACCGCGTAAACCTCGTCTTTGAAATCACCGAAGGCGATGTCACGGCCATCAAATCTATCCGTTTCGTTGGCAACAAGGCTTTTGACGACGACCAGCTGCGCGCCGAGCTTTCCACGCGTGAAGAGCGCTGGTACCGTTTCTTCGCGAGCGACGACCGTTATGATGAAGACCGTGTAAAATTCGACGAGGAGTTGCTGCGCCGTTTCTACCTGAAAAACGGTTATGCCGATTTCCGTGTGGTGAGCGCGAATGCCGAATTGTCCGAAGACAAGGAAAACTTCTATCTGACATTCACGGTGGAAGAGGGCGCTCGCTACAAAATCAACAACATCGCCATCGAATCCGATCTGCGCAACTTCGATGCCACGCCTTTGAAGGAAGACATCACCTTCCTGCCGGGTGAATGGTATGATGCCGACGCCGTACAGACGAGCGTTGATAAAATGTCCGACCGCCTAGGCGATGCCCAATACGCGTTCGCCGACGTCGATCCCAAGATCGAGCGCAACACGGCCGATAACTCCATTGACCTGACCTTCGTCGTTGGTGAAAGCCCGCGCGTGTTCGTCGAGCGCATCGATATCCACGGCAACCTCCGCACGATTGACAAAGTCATCCGCCGCGAAATGCTGTTGGTTGAAGGCGACCCCTTCAGCAAATCCAAGCTCGCACGTTCCGAGCAGCGTCTTCGCGACCTGAACTTCTTCGAAACCGTCAATATCAAGACATTGCCGGGTTCCGCGCCTGACAAAACGGTTATCGATATCGAGGTCGCCGAACAATCGACGGGTGAACTGTCCATCGGTGCGGGTTTCTCGACACAAGACGGTCCTTTGGCCGACCTGCGCATCCGCGAGCGTAACCTGCTCGGCAAGGGGCAGGACCTGACCTTCGCAACGACACTGGCCGGTAAACGCACCGAGTTCGATGCATCGTTCACCGAACCGTACTTCCTTGACCGTGACCTGTCTGCCGGCGTTGATGCATTCCACATCACACGCGACCTGCAGGACGAGTCTTCGTACGATCAACGCAGAACCGGCGGCGCTTTGCGCATCGGCTATCCGTTGTCGGAAAAATGGCGCCAGACATTCAAGTATCGTTTCGAAAACAACGAAATCCGCAATGTTGACGAAGACGCATCGCGTTTCATTAAAGATCAGGAAGGCGAGCGCAGCACCTCGGCTGTTTCCCAGCGCCTGACATACGATGCACGCGATTCCACGCTCTTCCCGGCCGAAGGCCTGTATTCCTGGCTGGATCTCGAAGGCGCAGGTCTTGGCGGTGATGCCAACTATGTGTCCGGTGATATCGGTTCAAGCTATTACATACCGTTCTACGAGAAGAAGGTTATCCTGAACTTCATGGGTGAGACCGGTATCATCTCCGGCATCAACGATGAAGATGTCCAGATTAACGAACGTTTCATGCTCGGCGGGAACAACTTCCGCGGTTTCGAAAAGGGCGGTATTGGTCCTCGCGACGCCGCCACGGATGACGCGCTCGGTGGTAACTACTACTACCGTGGTACGGTTGAGTTGACGTTCCCGGTTGGTCTGCCCGAAGACATGGGTGTTGCCGGTCACGCGTTCAACGATTTCGGATCGCTCTGGGGCATTGATGAATCGGGTCCGGACATTCTGGATGAAAACAGCTTCCGTTCCGCTGCCGGTCTGGGTGTCTCCTGGAGATCCCCGATGGGTCCCGTGCGTGTCGATGTTGCCTTCCCGTACATCAAGGAAGACTTTGACCAGGAAGAAAACTTCCGCTTTAGCTTCGGCACGAGATTCTAGAAATCTGGGGCGTAGAGAGAATATTCAAAACTTGTTATTGCAGGAGTTCATGCATGCTTAAACACGCCCTTACCATCCTGATGGTCTTCGCCTTCCTTATGCCGGTGGCCGCCCACGCCGCGGACGCCCCCACGATTGCGATTATCGACTATGAGAAAATCATGGGAGAATCCAAAGCCGGTGCCAGTCTGCAAAAACAGATTCAGGCCAAGCGCGAAGCTTTCTCCAAGGAGTTTTCCCAGAAAGACACGACGCTGAAAACATCCCAGGCCGAACTGATTGAAGGCAAGGAAAAGCTTCCCGCTGAAGAGTTCAACAAGAAACGCAAAGCCTTTGATGCACAGGTCGGCGAAGTGAAATCCCTGTTCGAAAAACGCCGCAACGGCCTCCAGCAAGGCGTTGACAAGGCGATGACGGAACTTCGCCGCAGCATTCTCGAAGCCGCCGCCAAGGTTGCCGAAGAGAAGGGCTTTGACATTGTTCTTTCGCGTGACAGCGTTGTCATCGCTGAAAAAGAACTCGACATCACGGCCGATGTTCTGAAAGCCCTTGATGCCAAGGTGACGAACATCAGCCTCTCCGTCGAATAAGGCCGAGGCAGCGTCATGGCCGATCCGCGTTTCTTTGTAAGGCAACAGGCAAAACCGTTGTCCGAGCTTGCCGCCATAGCAGGTGGCAGATTGGCGCATGATGCGGATGCAAACCGCATGATCGATGACGTGGCGGCGCTAGATAAAGCCGGTGCAGGGCAGATCAGCTTCCTCGACAATATTCGTTACAAGGAAAGCTTTGTTTCTTCCAAAGCGGAAGCGTGCATTGTCTCGGAAGCCATGGCCGCGCACGCGCCTGCGGGCATGGCTCTGATCATTTCGAAAAACCCGTACAAATCCTACGCGCTTGTCGCGCAGGCTTTTTATCCGGACAGCTATCCTGAATCGGAAATTTCTCAGGCGGCGACGATTGCTGCCGATGCAAAAATCGGCAAAGGCTGTGTCATCGAAGCGGGCGCGGTTATCGGTGCGCAGGTGGTTGTTGGCGATGGTTGCTGGATCGAACCGAACGCTGTTATTGGCCGCGGTGTCACCATCGGTGCGAAATCGCGTATCGGTGCGAACGCCACCGTCAGTCATGCTGAAATAGGTTCGGGCACGCGCCTGTACCCCGGTGTGCGTATCGGACAGGACGGCTTCGGTTTTGCAATCGATCCTGCCGGTCATGTGAAGGTGCCGCAACTTGGGCGTGTCATCATCGGCGACCATGTCGAGATTGGCGCGAATTCCTGTATCGACCGCGGTGCTGGGCCCGACACGATCATCGGCAATGGCACCTGGATCGACAATCTGGTGCAGATTGGGCATAACGTAAAGATTGGCAAGGGGTGCGTTCTTGTGGCGCAATCCGGCGTGGCGGGCAGCACGACGCTCGAAGATTATGCCGTTCTGGCCGCGCAGGCGGGCGTGGCGGGCCATCTCAAGATCGGCATGGGCGCGCGCATCGGCGCCAAATCGGGCGTTATGAAAGACGTTCCGGCAGGCGAGGAACAGCTGGGCGCGCCGGCCATGCCCGTCAAGGAATTCATGCGTCAGGTCATCGCGTTGAAACGCTTGACCAAACCACAAAAAGGCGAATAAAAACAATGGTCATGAGCAACGAAGATAAAGTCGATATCGTTAGCGTGATGGAGATGATTCCCCATCGCTATCCCATCCTTCTGGTGGACCGTATTCTCGAATATGTGCCAGACCAATATGCTGTGGGCCTCAAGAACGTCACGTTTAACGAACCGCATTTCCAAGGACATTTTCCAGGATGGCCGGTTATGCCGGGCGTGTTGATTGTCGAAGCCATGGCACAAACGGCGGCATGCCTTGTTGTGAAAACCCTCGGTGATGAAGCCAAAGGCAAGGTTGTTTACTTCATGAGTATCGAGGAGGCGAAATTCCGCCGCCCCGTAACGCCGGGCGATTCCCTGCATATCCGTGTCGAGAAAACGCAGAACCGCCGCAATGTGTGGAAGTTTACGGGCAAGGCGATGGTGGGTGATCAGGTCTGCGCCGAAGCGGTGTTCAGCGCCATGATCATGGACCAGACAGCCAAAGCCGTTTAAAGCCTAAAGCCATCAATTATACGATTGATATTCACATGTCTCTTTTCTTCGGCGACATGCCGTATGAATGCTGGCAGACGTTTTCTAACGGCATCGGCATCCACACGCGCGTCTTTCGTTTTTGAATGCAGGCGCGCCGTTTGGTCCTTGTCTTCCAGATCCATACGCAAAAGTACGCTTATATTTCTTAGTGCGGCTTGAGAAATTTTTTCGCCATGCCTGGTTTGTTCATCAAGGTCGATAAATTTCCAGATGCTTTTGGGATTATCCAGATCGAGCGTTTGTATAGCGCGCCGATATTGTCTGCGCGTAATATCACCCGAATCCTCATACATGTTAAGAATGCTGTTCAATGCATGAAACTGATCTTTGTGAGACCATAGATCATCGTCTGCCTCTGGCGGCGGCATGTAGTTGTCTTGTGTCGAAGGTTCTGCCGTAAATCCTATCGACTGCCAGAAATAGGCACCCATGTGCATGGTGATAAGAGAGATATGTTTTTCATCCCATTGCTCAAACAAAGACGCGGTGTTTTTTACCAGCAATTTTCCGATCCCGAGACCGTGCAGGGGATCTGCAACTTTTAAAGTATGTATGCCGGAAAAAACGCCTTCATCTTTGAAAAATTGATGGGGCGCGTACACCTCGAGCCTGACGGCAGGAATCTCGGTGCTTGTGTCTTTGAAAAACCAGGAGAGCGTTATTCTGTTTAACTCCTCGCTCATGTCCAATTCATGCTCAACAGACAGGACATCGCGCGGCATTCCCTTATTAAGGAGGCCGATGATGTTGCCGGTTTCTATAAAGAAACTTTCGCTGAGCAAACCCTTATTCATCGCTATAAATTACGGAAAATATTGAAAAGCGCAAATATAATCTTAAATTCCGTGTAACATCCTGCAAAACACTGTGATTTGAGGGTTTCCGTGCCCCTTGCTACACAGGATTATGAGCAAGATTCACCCTTCCGCCGTTATTGATCCCAAAGCCCAGATCGGCAGCAATGTTTCGATCGGCCCGTTCTGCGTTGTCGGCCCCGATGTAAAACTTGGCGACAATGTCGAATTGAAATCCCATGTCGTGGTGGATGGCCACACAAGCATCGGCGAAGGCACATGCGTGTTTCCGTTCGCATCGCTTGGCCACGCGCCGCAGGATTTGAAATACCATGGCGAACCTTCCGAACTTATTATCGGCAAGAACAACACCATACGCGAACACGCGACGATGAACCCAGGCACCGAAAGCGGCGGCATGAAAACCGTTGTGGGCGACAACGGGCTGTTCATGATGGCAACGCATGTCGCGCACGATTGTGTTATCGGCAACCGCGTTATCATGGCAAACAATGCTACGCTCGGCGGCCATGTGCATGTCGGTGACAATGTTTTGATCGGCGGGCTTGCCGCCGTGCACCAGTTCGTGCGCATCGGTTCTTTCGCCGTTATCGGTGGCATGTCCGGCGTTGAAAGCGATGTTATTCCGTATGGCCGCGTGAAAGGCGAGCGCGCGCATCTTGCAGGGCTTAATCTTGTCGGGCTGGAGCGGGGCGGTTTTGAAAAAGACACCGTGAAGCTTTTGCAAAAAGCCACCAAGCAATTGTTCGATGGCGAAGGCACGCTCGATGAACGCATTGCGAAAATGTCCGAAGAATATAAAGACGACAAGGCCGTTATGCAGGTGATCGAATTCGCCATTCACCGCGAGCGGTTCGGCCTCTGCGGCTTTTCCAAGGCCGCCTGAGATGGCTTTGCCATCCAAGCTCGGTATCGTGGCGGGCGGCGGAACATTGCCACAAAAATTACGCGCATTCTGCAAAGACAATTCCATAGATACTTATACGGTCGGCTTCGAAGGGCATGCTGATCCCGCCATTGCTGATCGGCTTATGCGTATCGGGGAAGCGGGCGGCATTATCACCGCGTTCCGCGAGCAAGGATGCAACGATCTTGTGCTCATCGGTTCTGTGAAGCGCCCAAAATTCTCTGAAATGCGCCCCGATCTTCGCACCGCGGCGTTTTTTGCAAAGCTCGGTTTTCGCGCGCTCGGCGATGACGGTTTGCTCAAAGCCGTGCGCGCCGAACTTGAGGACGAAGGTTTCGTTATTCATGGTATCCATGAATTGATGCCCGGTCTTTTGCTCGGCGCGGGTGTGCTCACGAAAGCCGCGCCCGATGAACGTACGTACGAGCACATACACGGCGGTCTGATGGCTTCACGTCATATCGGCCGTAAGGATATCGGCCAATCCGTTGTCGTGCTCGGCGATGATGTGGTTGGCACCGAGGATGAAAACGGCACCAACGCGCTGATCAAACGCGCCGCGCGAAAGGGTGCCATTCTTGTAAAAAGTTCGAAGCCGCAACAGGATCGCAAGCTGGATATGCCGACGCTCGGTTCAGAAACCGTAAGGCTTTGCGCATCGCTCGGTTATGCCGGCATCGCCGCCGAAGCAGGCGGTGTTCTGATAGCCGATCAGGACGAGATGATTGCCGCAGCCAATGATGCAGGTTTGTTCGTGGTGGGCGTATGAGCAAACATGTCTGCGTCATAGCGGGTGAACCATCCGGCGATTTTCTCGGTGGAAAATTGATGGAGGCTTTACGCGACCTAGACGCTGATCTGCGTTTTTCCGGCGTTGGCGGGCATTACATGCGCGCGGCAGGCATGGAATCTCTGTTCAGTTATGAGCAGCTTGCGGTTATGGGCATCACCGAAGTTCTTCCAAAATTGCCGACATTGCTGGCGCGTATTCGCCAGACGATTGAGCATATCAAGAATACAAAACCCGACATTGTTGTCACAATAGATTCGCCGGATTTCAGTTTCCGCGTGGCGAAGGCTGTGCGCCGTGAGATGATCAATCCGCCGAAGATCGTGCATTACGTCGCGCCGACCGTGTGGGCGTGGCGCGCGGGTCGTGCGGAAAAAATATCCAAATTTCTCGACGGGTTGATTTGCCTGTTCGATTTCGAACCGCCGTATTTTGAAGCGCACGGTCTTCGCTCCGTTGCGGCAGGCCATCCGATGGTGGAAGGCGATGCCATGGACGCGAGCGGCGCAAAGTTTCGCGATGAATATGGCATCCTGCACGGTGATACCATCATAGGTGCGCTGTTCGGTAGCCGCCGTGGTGAAGTGAAACGCACCGGGCCTGCCATACGGGATGCATTGTTCAAGCTTGCAGGCAAGATGGAGCGTCTGCCGCATATCGTCGCACCGACACTGCCGCATATCGAAGAAGACGTGCGCGAGTTGCTGAAAGATTATGATGGTCATCTGCATGTGTTCACGGAAACCGATCACAAATACGACGCGTTTAAAGCGTTCAACGTTGCCATAGCCGTCAGCGGAACGGTGGGGCTTGAACTGGCCGCGCTCGAAGTGCCGCATGTTATCGGATACAAAATGAACCCGCTCACCGCCATGATCGTCAAACGCGTGATCAAAGTAAAATATGCGCATCTGGCGAATATCATGGCCGATAAAGAGATCGTGCCCGAATTCATTCAGCATAATTGCGTGCCGGACAATATGGCCGCAAAAGCGTACGAGATATTCCAAAACCCGGCGGCGCAAAAGGCCGATTTCGAAGCCGTGAAATTCAGGCTTGGCTTTGGCCAGGAAAAAACGCCGTCGCAAAAGGCGGCGGAATTCGTTTTGTCATTCATACAATGAAAAGACGCGGGAGTGCCGCGTCTTTAATGATCTTATATAAATAGTTGCTTTAGGGCAATCTATTTGCGGTTTTTTACATCCACGTAATCGCGCATAGCGGGGCCGGTGTAGAGCTGGCGCGGACGGCCGATACGCAGTTCCGGTTCCTCGATCATTTCTTTCCATTGCGAAATCCAGCCAACCGTACGGGATACGGCGAAAAGCACCGTGAACATAGAGGTCGGGAAACCCATGGCTTTCAGAATGATGCCCGAGTAGAAGTCGACGTTCGGGAAGAGTTTGCGTTCGACGAAGTACGGATCGGAGAGCGCGATTTTCTCAACTTCCATTGCCATTTTAAGCATCGGTTCGTCGTGCAGGCCGAGTTCATCGAGAACTTCGTAGCAGCTTTCGCGCATGATATCGGCGCGCGGGTCCATGTTTTTGTAAACGCGGTGGCCGAAGCCCATGAGGCGGAACGGATCGTTCTTGTCTTTGGCTTTCGCGATATATTCGGGAATGCGGTCAACCGTGCCGATCTCCGCAAGCATTTCGAGAACTTCCTGGTTCGCGCCGCCGTGCGCAGGGCCCCAGAGGCAGGCGATACCAGCAGCGATACAGGCGAACGGGTTGGCTTGCGATGATCCCGCCAGACGCACCGTGGAGGTGGATGCGTTTTGTTCGTGGTCGGCGTGCAGGATAAGGATGCGGTCCATGGCCTTTGCGAGTACCGGCGAAACCTTGTACGGCTCGGCGGGAACGGCAAAACATTGGTAGAGGAAGTTTTCCGCATAGTTGAGGTCGTTGCGCGGATACATAAACGGCTGGCCGATGGAATATTTATAGGCCATTGCGGCGATGGTCGGCAGTTTTGCGATCAGGCGGTGCGCGGAGATTTCGCGTTGCTTCGGATCGTAGATGTCGAGAGAGTCATGATAGAACGCGGCCAGAGCGCCAACCACGCCAACCATAACGGCCATCGGGTGCGCGTCGCGGCGGAAGCCACGGAAGAAATAGTTCATCTGGTCGTGCACCATCGTGTGATAGGTGATGGATTTCGAGAATTCATCGAGCTGTTGCTGGTTCGGCAGATCGCCTTCGAGCAGGAGGTAGCAGACTTCCATGAAGGTGGATTTGCGTGCCAGATCTTTGATGTTGTAACCGCGGTGGGCCAGAATGCCTTCGTCGCCGTCGATAAAGGTGATGCGCGATTTGCAAGACGCCGTCGAGGTGTAGGAAGGATCGAACGTGAAATGGCCCGTGTCGCCGTAAAGTTTGCGGACATCCAGAACATCCGGACCGTGCGTGCCGTGCAGGACGGGCAATTCCGTCTTTTTGCCGGTTTCGTTGTCGGTCAGGGTGAATGTTTTTCCGGTCTGAATATTGTCGGTCATGGGGCTTTCCGCTCTCTGGTGTGAATTGGTATTGGGAACAAGAAGAACTCTTGCCCATAAAGATAGGCCCCGAATGGTTAAATATCAATTTACAAGATGTTGATTTATCTGGAGTTTCCGTATTGTTGGAGAGGACGCGTTTCGCGCACACGCGTGCGCATTCCTTGAGCCATAGGTTTTGAAGGCGCAGAACGCGGCGGAGTTCCAGCGATGCGGCGGAATGGTTGCCGTGTTTATAGGCGTTCCATTTCGCGGCTTTTTTTCCGGCCATGGTTTTCGGACCAGTGGATTTTTTCCACGGCTGGCGGGTTCTGGCAATCTCCGCCTGTTTCCTGCGGGCTTGTTCGGTCCAGCGCGTCATTTGTCTAGTTCGTTCCGCGTGTTTTTGAAATGTTGGTCATGAATTGAGCTTGTGCCAGATGTGGAGCGTGCGAACGAGCTGTTGCTGGGTTTTGAGCGCCATTATCATGTTGTGGTCATGCGTTTCGCGGCGCTTGGATTTTTCGATGTAATGGTCGAACAGGCCGCCCAGAATATGTATTTGTTTTGCCGTTGCGGCAAGCATCGGCGAGGGGTCGTTCGCGCGCGGCTTGTTTGCGTTTTCTTTCAGCGCGTCGATGGTGGCGATGAGGGTGTTCTGTTCTTCTTCGATCCGGCGAAGGCGTTTTATATGGTCGAGCGCATCTTTTTGTTTTCGGGCCGCGTGACGCGCGTTGGCCTCTTTGAAGTAATCATCCATTGACGAGTATAGGATTAAATTCCTGAAATGGTCAAGCAAAAAACGCCCCGGAATATCCGGAGCGTTTTTCATGCGGGTAGCATTTCTTTTAACGGCGTCCACCATAATTGCCGCCGCGACCGCCATGGCTCTGACGACCTGCCTCTGCATGACCCTGAGGATCACCGAACCAGCCGCGGCCCTGACCGGAGCCCTGAGATCTGTCGTTGCCGCGTCCGCCGCCTTGCGAGCGATAGGATCGGTTGTCGTTGTAATCGTCGCTATAACGATTGTCGCTGCGTGAATTGTAGTTCTGCGAACGACCGCCGCGATCATTGTCGTGGCTGTGGCGACCGGCTTCTGCGTGGCCTTCGGAATCACCGAACCAGCCGCTTGGTCCATGGTCGGGATTATCCCAACCGCGGCGCGATGCTTCGGAATGGCCGCGGGAATCGCCGTACCAGCCGGAAGGTCCGTGATCCGGATTTTCCCAGCCGCGGCGCGCTGCTTCCGAATGGCCTTCGGAATCTCCGAACCAGCCGCCCTGGCCGCCATTACCGCCGCCGTTACGGCCACGGTTGTCGTAGCGGCGGTCGTCCTCGTAATCATAGTTGGAAGAGCGGCCGCGGCTGCTTTGATAGTTGTTGTCATCGTTGTAGTCGTTTTGGTTGCGGGAAGAACCGCGATTGCCGCTCATGAAACGGCCTTCTTCATCGCGTTCGGGCATATTGTTGCCGCCCCGTCCGGAATATTGGTTTCTGCTAGACATGGTATTTCCTTTCTGTCTTTGGTCTTTGGGTTGGGTGGTTTCCTGCTCCAAGGCCTCGTCATTGATGCCTTGTAATGCAAGTTCGTTGAGTGCTTCGTCCGTGCGCTTCTCTTCTTCTAGAATCTCCTGCAGAAGTGCTGCCGCCTCATTGAATCCCAGCTGCTTTGCATAGGTGACGAGGCAGCCATAGGACGCAATTTCATAGTGTTCGACTTTTTGTGCCGCCGCTATCAGCATGGCATCGCATACGGGGCCGGCCTCCACATTCCGCATTATCTCGGTGCTTTCATCTATAAGACCTGCCATCGCTTCGCATTTTTTGCGCTTGATCTTTACCTTGCAAAGCGCAGCGGCCTTTTCCACTTTTTCGATCTGCTGTTCGGTTTCCTGCTGGTGTTTTTCTATGGCTTGTGTGAGCCGCTCATCGGTTGCGGCAGAAGCCATTTTTGGCAATGCCTTTGCCAGTTGCTTTTCAGCGCTGTGAATGTCCGATAGTTCAAGGACAAACGCGTCCTTCATGGTTTCAATTTTCATTGCAAACTCCTCTGGTTGTGTTCAGAAAAAATGGACAAAAATAATCCGCGTCCGCCCGGTTTGAGCGGATAAGAATTTAAAATATTTTGATTG
>JAPJRC010000038.1:0-7779 GCA_030824805.1 Micavibrio sp. | reverse complement strand
GTGCCTAATCAACCTGACGCCCCGCTTCGGGGTTCCGGCTTTATTTATTTTTATTTTTGAGCGGCAGATGAGCCATCGCCCACCGAACCTGATCCGGAAAGCGGTGATGTGTCGGACGAAGAAGAAGAGCCCGCTGTAATGCTTTAATCGTATTTGTGCCGGGAAAAGCCGCCTTTACGTGGTGGTTTTTCCACGGTTGGATCAGTTGCACATTTTTGGATTTCCGCCCGTATATCCTTGTTTGAAAGCTTTCATGCGTTGCTCGGCAGAGCCGTGGGTGAAAGAATCCGGTACAGCGTAGCCTTGTGATTTTTCCTGCAACCGGTCATCTCCGACTTGTCCGGCAGCATTAATGGCTTCTTCCAGATCACCATCCTCCAGCGCGCCGAATTCGCCGATATGGTGTGCCCACACGCCGGCATAGCAATCTGCTTGTAATTCTGTTCGCACGGATTCCGCGTTCGAGCGTTTTGGCGAAAGCTTGCCTTGCAGATTTTGAATATGGTGGCCGACTTCGTGCGCTATTACATAGGCGCGCGCGAAATCACCCGCGGCGCCGAGCTTATGTTCAAGGTCATAGAAGAAATCGAGATCGAGATAAACGGATTGGTCGAGCGGGCAATAGAAAGGGCCCATGGCAGATTGCCCTGTGCCACAGCGTGTGTCTGTCGCGCCAGCGTAGAGCACCATGCGGGCGGGCGGATAATTTTGTATCAGGCTGCCCCATACATCTTCGGTGCTTCCCAACACGGCGGCGGCGAAATCGGCCTGCTCGTTTTGTTGGTCCGCATCAAGTTTGCTTGGCTTGGCGCTTGATTGCTGGATGGTGCGTGAAACACCTTCCATCAAAAGCTGTGTCGGATCGCCACCAAGCGCCCATACGAGAAGCGCCATAGCGAAAACGCCGCCCGCGCCGGCCGTTTTCACGCCCATGCCGCGACGGTCGGAAACATTTGCGCTTCTGCGGAAACCCTGCCAGCGCATTACAAAACCGCTTTCAAACGCGCGAGTGTTTCCGCTTTGCCGAGCACTTCGGCGGCGTGGAATATGGATGGCGATTTATCGCGTCCTGTTAATGCCGCGCGGAATGGCATCATGACCTTGCCGAGCTTGCCATCGCGCAAATCTTTGGCCAGCGTGCGGCAGGTTTCCTCTATCGTCGCGGCGTTGAAAACATCCAGCGCCTCGATATGCGTGGCAAGGGCGCGGAGCGCGGTTTTTGCATCGTCATCGAGCAGTTTGGCTGCGGCTTCGTTGATGTCGATCGGCGCCTGTTTCATCAGGAACGCGCCTTCTTCGGCGATCTGGATTAGCGTGATGGCGCGGGATTTCAATTCATCCATCATCGCCAGCAGACGTGTGCGATAGCCTTCGCCCACCGTGATGTCTTTCATGAACGGCACGGCGAGATCGGCGAGGCGCTTGTTGTCGGCCAGTTTGATATAATGCGCGTTCAAATGGTTGAGCTTGTCGAAATCCCAACGCGCGGGGCTGCGCACCACATGGTCGAGATCGAACCATTTCAGCGCCTGGTCGTCGGATATGATTTCATCGTCACCGTGGCTCCAGCCGAGGCGTAGCAGATAGTTGCGCATGGCTTCGGGCAGGTAGCCCATATCGCGGTATTCCTCGACGCTTGCCGCGCCGTGGCGTTTCGACATTTTCGAGCCGTCTTGCCCGAGGATAAGCGGAAGGTGCGCGTATTCCGGTTTTTTCCAGCCCATCGCATCATAGATGAGGTTCTGGCGGAATGTGTTGTTCAAATGGTCGTCGCCGCGAATGACATGCGTCACACCCATATCGTGATCATCCACCACGACAGCGAGCATATAGACAGGTGTGCCATCGGAACGCAGGATGATCATGTCATCGAGTTGTTCGTTGTTGATAGTCACATCGCCTTGCACGTGATCGGATACCGTCGAGGTGCCTTCGAGCGGCGCCTTGATGCGGATGACGGGCTTTACGCCTTCGGGCGGCGTTGCCGTGGAATCTCTCCAGCGGCGGTCATAGAAGGTCGGTCTGCCTTCGGCTTTGGCTTTTTCGCGCATGGCGTCGAGCTCTTCCGGCGTGCAATAGCAGTGATAGGCTTTGCCGTCTTTGAGCAATTGCTCGGCCACTTCGACGTGGCGCGCGCGATGTTCGAACTGGGAAAAGATCTCGCCGTCGTAATCCATCTCCAGCCATTTGAGGCCGTTGACAATCGCATCGACATGTTTCGGGTCATAGCGCTCGCGGTCCGTATCTTCGATGCGGAAGCGCATCTTGCCGCCGCGCCCGCGCGCATAGAGCCAGTTGTACAGCAGCGTGCGGGCCGTGCCGATATGCATGAGGCCCGTGGGCGAGGGCGGAAAGCGGGTAACAACTGTCATTCTGGTCTTTTCATCCGTTGGAATTCAGTCATAGTTATAAAAGAAGGCTTAAGGAAAACAAGGGGTTTCATGGCCGGTTGGGGGGAGGAGTTTTCGAACCAGAAGGAGCGCTTGTTCCTATGGATTCCCGTGGCTTTCGGTCTTGGCATAGCCGCGTATTTCGCAGCCCCTGTAGAGCCCAACAAATATCTGGGCATTGTGGGAATGGCGGGGCTAATACCCCTTTTGGCCAGGACATGGCGCACGCACCATGACGGTGTCCGGCATTATATTACGTTCCTTGCCGTTGCCGCGCTTTTTTGTATTTCATCGGGATTTTTTGCCGCGCAGATAGGCACGGGATTAAACGGCACGCCGATCCTCAAAAAGTCCGTTGGTCCGAAGACGGCGGCGGGATTTGTCGAAAGTGTCGAAGACCTTGGCGACAGGAACGGCAGCAGGATTGTTCTGTCGGATGTGAGCATAGAAGATGTTGCCCCGCAGGACACACCGCGCAAGGTGCGCGTCAAATTCAGGAAGGATGAAGGTATAGAGGCGGGGCAGATGATATCCGCGCTCGTGAAACTCGACCCGCCGTCACAGGCGGTTGCGCCGGGCGCGTATGATTTCAGGCGGCATTTGTTTTTTGAAGGGATTGGGGGTGTCGGTTTCGCGTATAGCGGCGCGGAGATTTTGGAGCCCGCGACGAGCAGCAGCGCGGGGTTGTTCTTCGAGCATTTGCGCCATCGTATCAACGAGAATATCAAGGCGCAGGCGGGGCCTGTGACCGAAGGGATTATGACGGCGCTTATCACCGGGGAGCGCGGCGCAATTGCCGACGAGGACGATGCCGCGATGAAAGATTCCGGCCTGTACCATCTTCTGTCCATTTCCGGCACGCATGTGTGCATGGCGGCGGGCGTAATTTTCTTCTTCACGCGCTTTTTCCTCGCATGCTTTCCATGGGCGGCTCTGCATTGGCCGATCAAAAAGATAGCAGCCGTATCGGCGCTTCTGGCGGCGGGGTTTTATGTGTTGCTGGCCGGGGCGGATGTGCCGGCCGTGCGCGCATTGATGATGACGGGGCTGCTGATGATTGCGGTCATGCTCGACAGGTCGCCCTTGTCTTTGCGGTTGATTGCGGTTTCGGCGTTGGTGGTTTTGATCGTGGTGCCGCACAGCCTTGTCGGTGTGAGCTTTCAGATGTCGTTCGCGGCTGTGGCGGCGCTTATCTGCTTCTTCGATTATATCCGCGTGTGGTGGATGCAGTGGTATTCCAAGGCGGGATTTGTGCGCAAAGCATCGATGTACCTGATCGGGATTATGCTGACATCCATTATCGCGGGCGCGACGACAGGTTTTTTCAGCCTCTATCATTTCCAGCAATTCGCGGTGTATGGGGTTTTGTCGAACATGCTCGCTGTGCCGCTTACGGGGTTTGTCATTATGCCCGCCGCTATCGTGGCGTTGATATTAATGCCGTTCGGCCTCAGCGCGTGGGCGATAGAGGCAATGGAATGGGGCACGATATGGATGCTGGCCATCGCGCACTGGGCGGCGGGGTTGGAGGACGCGGTCATTCATGTACGGCAATGGCCGGAAGTTACATTCGTTCTGTTTTCGGCGGGGCTGGTTATGTTTCTGCTCTGGCAAGGGTGGCGTGGCAAGGCGGTTGCAGGGGTGTTGATGCTGGCTGGATTGGTACTTGCACCGTTTGCGGCGCAGCCGGATATATACGCGAGTGCCAATGGCAAGCTGATCGCCGTGCGTGGGGAAGATGGAGATTTGTATTATTCCACGCGCCGGGCGGAAAAGTTTTCCATCGAGAACTGGCAGAGGTTGAACGGGCGCGAAGGCGAAAAGCCGAAGATTTTTGGTGACGAGGGCTCTCCTGTGTTGTGTGACGAGGCGGGATGCCGCGTGGAGATAGCTGGCAAGCATGTGGCCATCGTGCGCACGCGCGGGGCGTATTTCGAGGATCGCGGTTGGGCGGATGTGATGGTTGCGGGCATTCCCTTGCCAAGAGAAAGCGCGGACAGCGAAAAAACGGTCGTCGGTTTTTTTGAGTTGCACAGAAACGGCGCGCACACGGTGTATGTACGCAATCAGGCCATTCGTGTGCGCAGCGTGGGCAAGGGTACAGGGCGCCGGCCATGGACGGTGCCAAAGAATAATTGACAGCCAGGGGCGGTTTGCGCTTTTTTAAGCCCATAAGCGATAAAAACCGCAAACATACAAGAGGGTGTAATGTTCAAATGGTTGTTCGGCAAGCCAACGCCGCGGCAGGATTTTTCACAGGCCGTTACAGGCGAAATCGTCAGCATTCGCAAAGCGCAATATATGGAAGACAAGGGGAGCGGTTTCGATGCAGAGATCCTGACCGTATTTTGCGACAAGAGCGGCGCGGAAGTTACGTGCGCCCGTTTTTCGGGTGATCCGGGCTATGGCGATGCCGGCAAGGGCCAGCGCGTGGAGGTTTCCTACAAAAACGTGCTTGATGAAGGCGATTTCGGCACGCCCTACAAAGTCACCGCGGTTCGTGTTCTGAACAACGGCTAGGGCATCTGTTTTAAGATTAGTGATACGTGCGCATCAGGCCAGCGAGGCGGCCCTGGATCTGCACACGGTCGGATTCAAACGTGCGGGTTTCGTAATCATCGTTTTCAGGGATGAGGAGCACTTTGCCTTTTTCGCGTTTGATACGCTTTAGCGTGACTTCTTCGCCGTCCACCAGAGCCACAACAATCGCGCCGTCTTCGGCGTTGTTGCATTCCTTGATGATAACGGTGTCGCCATCGTTGATGCCGGCCTTGATCATGGAATCGCCGTCGATTTCGAGGGCGTAATGCTTGCCGGAACCGATCATATTCGATGGAATATCAAGCAAAGTGTTTTCATCGCGGATTGCCTCGATCGGCGTACCGGCGGCGATGCGGCCCTGCATGGGGATAGAGCGCATATTGGCGGCGTTGGCGATGACAGCATTGATTTCACGGGTTTGCGATGACGCGCGGGAGTTGTCGTTGCGGGAAGGGTTGTAACCTTCGGGGAGCTTTTTCACTTCAAGCGCGCGGGCACGGTGCGGCAGGCGTTCCAGATAACCGCGTTCCACAAGGCCGGTTATAAGGCGGTGAATGCCGGATTTGGATTTAAGGTCGAGCGCTTCGCGCATTTCATCGAACGAGGGGGCGATATCGCCAGAGCCCATGCGTTCATGAATAAAAAGAAGCAAATCCTTCTGCTTTTTCGTCAACATGGCTTTTTCCCTTCAGATCACAAACGGATTCGTTTGTTCTTCTACTGTTCTACAGCCGTTCTTGTTTTGTGTCAAGCAGGGCTAATCACTATTCTTCCAAGTCAGAAAGGCTTTATTCAGGTTGACCCCTTTTACAACATAATCCTTTTCAAGCGTAACAATCACGTGAACCCAAGCTTCGGTGCAGGATTGGAGCTGACTTCTATCAACTTCGATCTTCATCCCGCTTCTGGCTTTTAAGAGCAATGCATCTATAAATTTTGCATCTTCCTCATCCATCCCACGAGAGCACCACCCTTTATACTTCGGGCCGTGGCAAAACCAATTATCAAGTTCGCCTTGTAATTTTGTAGCAGAACCGTCTGTATAAGAATCATTATTGATAGGAACGTAAAAACCTTCAACCGCCTGAATATAATTGGCATGCCCTGCAACTTGGTTTGAGATAACAATTTTTGTTGGGTGGGGGATAATGAGTCCAATACCAAAACTGCCATATAAATCAACCCGGGCTAAGGACTCGAGATAATCATTACTTTTTTGGTTCTTCAAAGCGCCTTCATGATTATTCATCAGTGGTTTTCCTTTCCAAGAATTTTGCGGGTGGCGGCACCTATATCGGCTTCGCGCATCAGGCTTTCGCCGATGAGAAACGCGCCAAAGCCTGCGGATTGGAAGCTTTCCAGCGTTTCGTAGTCGCCGATGCCGCTTTCGGCCACTTTCAAAATATCATCGGGCATTGAGGCCGCAAGATTGAGACCCACGCCGAGATCGACATCCAGCGTTTTCAAATTGCGGTTGTTTACGCCGACCATTTGAGGGGAGAGCGCCAGCGCCCGCACGAGTTCGTATTCATCGTGCACTTCGAACAGCGTATCGAGACCGAGTTCTGTGGCGAGCGCGTACAAGTCTTTGGCCTGGGTGTCAGAAAGCGACGCCATGATGAGCAGGATGCAATCCGCGCCCATCGCTCGCGCCTCATACACCTGATACGGGTCGATCATGAAATCCTTGCGCAGGAGTGGCAGGGAAACGGCACCGCAGATGGCGCGCAGGTAATCGTCATGCCCTTGAAAGTATTTTTCATCGGTGAGAACGGACAGACAGGCAGCGCCGTTGGATTCATATATTTTTGCGATTTCCACGGCGTCGAAATCTTCACGGATCACGCCCTTGCTCGGCGAGGCTTTTTTGACCTCGGCAATCAGGGCTGGTTCGGGCGCGCGGTTCCTGAGCGCATTTATGAATCCGCGCGTTGGAGCGCGATCTTTAATTTCCGCCTGAAGATCGGCGAGGCTTTTAACGGCTTTACGTGCCTGTACGTGTTCGGCCTTGTCGGCGTTTATGCGGTCGAGCACTGTTCCGGTCATGCGGTCAGTTCCTTATACTTTTCGAGAACGGCCAAAGCCTTGCCGGAGTCAATGGCATCGGCCGCGATCTTCACGCCTTCCTTGAAGTCTGTGCCATCGTGCAGCCAGATGACGGCGGCGGCGTTCGCCAGCACCATATCGCGGTACGCGCTCTTGCGGCCTTCGAGCAGGTTTTGAAGTGCCTCGGCGTTTTTGTTCACATCACCGCCCTTGATAAAATCCGGCATGATAAAGCCCAGCCCGAAATCGGACGGATTAAAGCTGCGTTCCGTGATCTCGCCGTTTTCGAGTATGACGGCATCGGTGGGGGCACAAAGCGTGATCTCATCAAGCCCGTCGGCGCCGTGCACGATCATCGCCTTTTCCGTGCCGAGCGATTTCAGGGCTTCCGCCATCGGGCGCAGCCATTTGGAATCGAACACACCGATCAGTTGTTTTTTTGTACCTGCAGGGTTTGCGAGCGGGCCGAGCAGGTTGAAGATGGTGCGTGTGCCGAGCTTCTTACGCGCTTCTGCGACGTTTTTCATGGCGGCGTGGTGGTTGGTCGCCATCATAAAGCAGAAATTGGTTTCCTTCAGCGCGGCTTCGAGTTTGTCTTTGGTCGGTGCCAGATTGAGGCCGAGTTTTTCAAGAACATCGGCGGCGCCGGATTTTGAGGTGGCCGAACGGTTGCCGTGTTTGGCGACCGGGATGCCGCAGGCGGCGGCAACGAGCGCCACGGCGGTCGAGATGTTATAGGTTTGTGCGCCGTCGCCGCCCGTGCCGCAACAGTCGATAGCGCCTTCGGGCGCGGTGATGGTGC
>JAPJRC010000037.1 GCA_030824805.1 Micavibrio sp. | reverse complement strand
CCTCTACCAGAAATTGCGGACTTGATTTTTCCGGATCAGGATCGGAAATGCCGCCAAACGACACAGAGAGTTTTTCGGGAAGGAAAAATCCTGTCGCCGTTTCAAGATTTACGACCTGCAGCGCGTAATACTGCACAAAACCCGTCAGCATGCGCCAGAGAGGAACGGCCACTCTGATAATATCCGCATGCACGTAGACTTTGTCACCGTCCGCCTTGTCGCGGATATTCACCCCGCGCATGTCAAAGGCGACATCCGGCACCAGGCGTGCCGTGGCAAGATCCGTGATTTCCCCGCGCTGGTCGCTGGCATTGCTCAGATAATCTTCGAGGCCTTTGCGCAGAGGCTCTTTGGATCTTTGTGCGAGAGAGAACACGCCGTACAGCGCGGCGGCCATTATCAGGACCACGATAACCAGCCGTTTGCCCCACGTGATCGAATGTCCGCGCCAATTCTTTTTCATGCCGGTATATGTCCTTGCTTCCTCTGCCCGAGGAGTATAAGCGGCTGGAAGCCCTTGCTAAAGCTTAAAAAGCGCCAAACGGTTCGTGATCGGGCTTTTTCTGGAAACCCAAGGCATCCCAGCTACGCGCGAGGTCTGCGGGCAGCGGTGCCACCAGCTTCATCTGCTTCTTCGTCGTGGGGTGGCGAAACTCCAGCGAGCGGGCGTGCAGATGCAGCCTCTGGGTGATGCCGGGTCCTTCGATAGCGGCTTTGGTGCCGTATTTCTCGTCTCCCAGCAGCGGAAAGCCCGCATAAGCGGCGTGCACGCGGATCTGGTGGGTACGGCCCGTCTTCGGCATGAATGCAACGAATGCCGCTTGACGACCGGCGACTTCCATCACCTCGTAATTGGTATAGGCTTTCTGGCCTTCCTTCTGGTCGACGATCATCTTGTCTTTTTCAGGACCGACCGTGCCCTTGATGAGCGGGGCTTTGATCTCCCCTTCCATCGAGGTTGGTGCGGGCGATGTGATCGCCCAGTAGATCTTCTTCATGTCGCGGCCCTGAAACATCTTGCCCAAATGCCGCGCCATTTCGGCAGAACGTGCAAGCAAAAGTACGCCGGAAGTGTCTTTGTCGAGACGGTGTACCAGACGGGGTTTTACACCGTCGCCGATAACAAGTGCTTCCAGCATTCCGTCAATGTGGCGCTCAATGTTCATACCCCCTTGCGATGCGACGCCCGGCGGTTTGTTGATGGCCAGCAGATCGCCGTCATCGTAGATCACGGCTTTGCGGATCATATCTGCATCGTCATCGCGCAGCCTGTATCCGTCGCGTTTTTCGGGACGCGCATCCATCGGTGGCAGACGGATTTCCTGTCCCGCCACAAGACGCGCATCGGGCTTGGCACGTTTGCCATCGACGCGGATCTGGCCGGTGCGCAAAAGTTTTTGCGCCATAACAAACGACATTTCCGGCACGTTTTTCTTCAACCAGCGGTCAAGCCTCTGGCCGTCGTCATCCTGCGGGATTTTTATATGGCGGACATCCTGGATCATTGAACGAGACTTCTCACTAAAAGCACACCGGCAAAAACTCCGGTGAGCGACAAAACTAGGGAAAGAAAAATATACAAGGCCGCCGAAGCAACTTCACCACGTTCATAGAGCGTGACAACATCCAGCGAAAAACTGGAGAAGGTTGTAAAGCCGCCCAGAACGCCAACGGTAAGAAACGCGCGCACTTCCTGTGAAGGGTTTATCGTGTACGCGAACAGGGCGACAAGCACACCCATGACGAACGAGCCCGCCACATTCACGATCAGCGTGCCGTAAGGAAACGCGCCGCCAAGCATAGCCAAGGCCGTCTTTCCCACGAAGTGGCGCAACACGGAGCCAATCGCCCCTCCCGCCGCAATGGACAAAACCATATTCATATCAGGCTTTTACCTTGTAGCGTGCCATTTGTCGAGCAAACGGTGCATGCTGGGGTCCTGCGGAGAGGCCAATTCTTTGGCTTCTCCGTAATTGCACCAGCGAAGGCCCCTGGATTCTTCGCTTTCCACGAAGTTTTCGTTGGCAAAGTTGGTTACCCGGAACAAATAACGGATATCGAAATGCTTGTGCGGCGGTTCCAGCTTGTTGGGGTTGGCCGGAATATCATGGACATCGACATCGAAGATTTTGCCCGTAATGGGTTCTACCGATTCAATGCCGGATTCCTCGATGACTTCACGAAGCGCAACATTCAAAACATCCTGCTCGCCGTCCGCATGACCGCCAAAGCATATCCAGATGTTCAGGAATTTGTGGTGGTTCATCAGGACGCGTTTGCCATCGGCGCTTAGCAGAAGACCAGAGCCCGTGATGTGGCCGGGATCAAAATGGTTGCGGTAGAAACAAGACGGCCCGAACCGTTCGACGAGTGCGCGAATATCGCTCCAGTGCTTTTGTTCGGCGCTATCTGGTTTGTAGGCGTTGAGAATCTCAAGCATTTTTTTTGTCCCGGAGTTTGGACCAATAATCCAGACGTTTGCGGATTTCACGTTCGAACCCGCGTTCCGGCGGATTGTAGAATATCTCGCGCTCCATTTCTTCGGGGAAATAGTTTTGCCCTGAAAAGGCGCCTTCGGCATCGTGGTCGTATTCATAGCCGGAACCATAGCCGATATTCTTCATCAGTTTCGTGGGCGCATTGAGAATGTGTTTTGGCGGCATAAGAGAACCAGTTTCCGCGGCGGCCCTGCGTGCGGCCTTGATAGCGGTGTATGCAGCGTTCGATTTTGGCGCCGTGGCCATGTAGATTACAGCCTGTGCAATCGCAAGTTCCCCTTCCGGTGAGCCCAGACGCTCATACATTTCCCATGCATTAAGCGCCACCTGCATAGCTTGTGGATCGGCCATGCCGATATCTTCCACCGCCATACGTGTCACACGCCTTGCAATATAGCGCGGGTCTTCACCGCCATTGAACATGCGGGAAAGCCAATAGAGCGCGGCATCAGCATCACTGCCGCGCACGCTTTTATGCAGAGCACTGATCAGATTATAATGGCTGTCGTCTTTCTTGTCGTAGAGCGGAGCGCGTTTCTGCAGCAGCTTTGTCAGCCCTTCAGTATCAAGAAATTCATCCTGCGCCAGAACCTGTTCTGCAAGATTGAGCGCGTAACGACCGTCGCCATCCGCCATGGCTTTCAATGTTTCACGCGCGTTTTCATCCAACGGCAATTGCGTCTTTGCCTCCATTTCAGCGCGCTGCAGGATTTGTTCCAGTGCCGCATCGTCGAGACGTTTGAGCACAAGCACCTGGCTGCGTGAAAGCACAGCGCCGTTGAGCTCGAAAGAAGGGTTTTCCGTTGTGGCGCCGACCAGCGTAATGGTGCCGTCCTCCATCACGGGCAGGAATGCATCCTGTTGCGATTTGTTGAAACGGTGAATTTCGTCCACGAAAAGCAGCGTGCCACGCCCCTGTTTGCGGCGAAGTTTCGCGCTCTCGAAAACTTTTTTTAGATCGGCAACGCCGGAAAATATCGCGGAGATTTGTTCGAAATGCAGATCGGTGTGCTGCGCCAGAATGCGCGCCATCGTCGTCTTGCCGCAACCGGGAGGCCCCCAGAGAATAAGCGAGGGTATCTTGCCATACGCCACCATTTTACGCAGCGTGCCTTGCTCCCCCACAAGATGCTCCTGCCCCACAATCGTATCCAACGATTGCGGGCGCAGACGGTCCGCCAGCGGACGGGGCGCGCCTTCGCTAAGGTCTGGTTCTGCGGCTTCGAAAAGATTGGACGGCATAAAGAGAACATAGGGCGAACACGCCCCAAAAGCGAGTCCCTTTTGGCAGTTTTACCGGATTACGATCTGGGTTTTCTGACCGCCGCGATCCAGCACCAGCGCAAAGCTTCCGCTACGCGCATCGGCGGCTTCGTTGAGAACATCCCGCAACATTTTTACCGAGGTGATTTCAGACCCGTTTATGGCAGAAATGATATCGCCGGGCTGAAGAAGGCGCGAGGCCGTGCGTTCGTTGGAAACGCCGGTTACAACAACACCTTTTGAATCGCTTGGCAGATTGAGCTCTACACTGACGGCCGGATTGATGTTCGATACCGATGCGCCGGATAATGGATTGTTGCCCTGAATGGTCATGGTTTCGCGCGCGGGTTTGTCAGGCGGCGCCATGGCTTTTACCTTGAAGCTCTTCGCATCGCCCTTGCGCACGGCATCGAGCGTTGCCAGCTCGCCCAATGGCAGTGTGGCAAGACGAAATTTCAGTTCGGCTGTGTCATGCACTTCCTTGCCGTTGATTTTCGTTACGACATCGCCGACCTGCATGCCTTCTTTCAAAAGCGGGCTTTCGGGATGGATGGATGTGATAAGAACACCGGAGGGGCGATTAAGTCCCAGAGAATCTGCAATATCCGCTGTTACCTGTTGTCCATTTACACCGAGCCATGTGCGCGTGACCGCGCCGTTGGTGTTGTGGTTGCCGGATTTTTCAGCCGCTATAACGGTTGCAACCATTTCGGATGGGATGGCAAAGCCGATACCCAGAGAACCGCCGGAACGCGAATAGATGGCGGAGTTGATACCGACGACGCTGCCGTCAATCGACACCAAAGGCCCGCCGCTATTGCCCGGGTTGATGGCGGCGTCGGTTTGAATAAAGAAATTGAAATCGTTGATGTTGAGCGTGGAGCGTGCGAGCGCGGATACGATGCCGCTCGTCACTGTCTGGCCGACGCCGAACGGGTTTCCGATCGCAATAACGATATCGCCGACTTCCAGCTGTTCGGAGGGTTTCAGCGATGCGCTCGGCAACAATTCACCTTTGGTGTCTACGCGCAGAATGGCGAGATCTGATTTTTCATCGAGCAGCGAAAGCTTCGCCTCGAATTCGCGGCGGTCGGCAAGGACGACCATGATTTCCTGCGCACCCTTTACGACATGCGCATTGGTTACGATCAGGCCGTTTCCTTCTACGATAACGCCGGAGCCAAGAGAGCTTTCGACCTGCTCGCGCGAAAGACCGCGCGTGCCCATATCGCCGAAGAAACGTTCGAACATCGGATCCGCCATGAACGGGCTGATACGCTGCGAGACGACGCGCTTGGTGTAAATATTGACGACGGCGGGGGATGTTTTCTTTACCACGGGAGAGAAGGACATGGTCACTTCCTCACGCGTTTCGGGAACGATGCGGTCCTGCGCAAAGGCGCCGGCCCCCACCATAATGCACAATGCCGCAAAAATCTGTAACGCCCGTATGCTCATGTTTTGCCCCTTAGTCTTGGCCTTTTGACCTTTCACTCTTTCTACGAACGGATTTGGGCAGGATTGTGACTGTATGCAAGGCGGGGCTGGATTTTCCGCTGTTATCCCATTATTGTTTATATATGCGCAAAACAGTTCCGGACATCGCCCGCCGCAAGGGTGAAAACAATACCCCCCTCGTCTGCCTGACGGCCTATACGGCCCCTATGGCGGCGGCCCTCGACCCGCATTGCGATATCCTACTGGTCGGTGATTCCGTGGCCATGGTGCTGTACGGAGAGCCTTCCACCCTGCAGGCGGATCTGGACATGATGATCCGCCATGGACGCGCCGTGCAGAATGCCACCACGAACGCGCTGGTGGTGGTCGACCTGCCTTTCGGATCGTACCAGGCGAGCAAGGAAGACGCGATGCGCAGCGCGGCGCGCGTGCTCAAAGAAACGGGTGCCAGCTCGGTTAAGCTCGAAGGCGGTGCCGAAATGGCCAACACGGTTGCCTACCTCACGCAGCGCGCCATCCCCGTGATGGGGCATATCGGCCTGCAGCCGCAATCCATGAACACGTTGGGCGGTTTCAAGGCTCAGGGCATGGACGACAAGGGCGCGCAGAAGATTATCAATGATGCCAAAGCCATTGCACAGGCAGGCGCCTACGCTATCGTTCTGGAAGGTGTAGCGGCAAGCCTTGCCGCAGAGGTCACCAAGGCCGTTCCCTGCCCCGTCATAGGCATTGGCGCGAGCGCCGATTGCGACGGGCAGATATTGGTATCCGAAGATATGCTTGGCCTTTCGCTCGGCAAAAAACCGCGCTTCGTGAAAAATTACAGCAGTCTTTCCGTGTTTATCGATCAGGCCGTGAAGGCCTATGCCGCAGACGTGCAGGACCGTAAATTCCCCGACGCCGCGCACACCTATGGCAACAAGGGCGCCGCTCCTCAGACATTAGAGACCGAGACTCCTGCTGCCGAAGCATTGCAGGCAAAGCAACCGGAGCCTGCGAATGTTATCGCAGTCGAGCACACCGTATCCACGAGAGAGCCCGAACCAGTGGTGATAGAAGCGCCGAAAGCACAAGCCCAGCAACAAGTGTCCGTGTCTTCCGGATACTCCATGCCGGCGCCGACGCGCAACACCGAACAAACGCCACGCTCTACGCTAGAAGGCGTGCTGCGCGCGATTCCGCGAAAGACCAGAGATTAAGCTTAAAAAGAAACCCGCCGCGATGGCGGGTTTTTTAGTCGGGGCCCTGTTATACGATTGCACCCTGTTGCGCTTCCTGAATAGAGAGCAGATAGCTCATCATCGAGGTGCGCGTGGCTTCAGGGCTTAGGGATTCATCCTGATTTACAATCGCTGTTTGTTGGTCGTTCTGACCCAGTAAATCAGTCAATCGTTCCTGTGCATCTACAAACCCGTCGAGATTGGTGTCGCGCGGATCATAAAAAGTCACCGGCGTGCCCGCAGCAAATTCTACGATGCCATCTTCAGCGGCGCTTGCATTCAGCCTTTCCAAAAGCACTGCCGTGCCGAATTCATCTTCGGAAACCAGTCCGTCTTCGTTAAGGTCGGCGGCTGTAAACAATTCATTCAACTCATCCTCTGCGAGCGGCTGGTTGACAGCAGGACCATTGGTAAATTCTTCCAACGTCAGGCTGCCGTCGGTGTTTTCATCAATAGTGTTGAAAAGTTCTTCCTGAGCCTGCAAAAGCGTGCCGCGATCCAGATTGCCGGACGGGACAGCGCCGTTGCCTACGACAGGCTCGTTCACACCGGAGAGCGCATCAAAAAGCTGAGCCGAAGATTGCTGAATAATTTCGTTGGAAGCTGTGCCCGCGGTAACGGCTTCGCGGTTGAAACGCACCGGCTGGTAGACCGGCGGTCTGATGCCATAGGAATTGCTTATAAGTTCTACCACGGGCGCACCTCCTGTCCTGCATTTGGGTTTTGCCTTCATAATATCTACGCTTGCCAAGCGGCCCTGGTTCCGCACAAAGCCAGAAACAAAAAGCAGGCATTTGATCTAAATGCAAAAAACCCCGCTTTTCAGCGGGGTTTTTATATTCTTCATAAAGAACTAAGCGGCTGCTTTTTTCTTGGCAGGAGCCTTTTTCGGCGCTGCTTTTTTGGCAGGCTTAGGACCGGCTTTACCGGCTTCCTCTTTTTCTTCGGCTTCGTATTCGGAATCCGTGAATTCCGGACCCGAGTCCTGGCCTTTTGCGGAAACATCGCGGTCAACCAGTTCGATAACAGCCATCGGGGCGTTGTCACCGTAACGGAAGCCAGCCTTCATGACGCGGGCGTAGCCACCCTGGCGGTCTTTGTAACGCTCGCCGAGTGTGTCGAACAGTTTCTGCACCTGTGCTTCGTCGCGCAGGCGGGAAATTGCCAAACGACGGTTTGCGAGGCCGCCTTTTTTGGCAAGCGTGATCATTTTCTCAACGATCGGCTTCAGTTCTTTTGCTTTTGGCAGTGTCGTTACGATCTGCTCGTGCTTAATCAGAGCCGCTGCCATGTTGGCGAACATCGCCGTGCGGTGTTGCGATGTGCGGTTCAGTTTACGTTGCTTCATTCCGTGTCTCACGGCGTTTCTCCTTTTGTAACAGCGGGCCGACGCATCGGACCCATCGTATAACCCGTTGGCATCTTGCGATAGGAAACGGGGGCGGACACTATGTCCTTATTCGGAAGCCCCCGCCTTCACGGGAGCAACCGTAATTAGTTGCTGAACGGATCGTCCAGACGCTTTGCCAGCTCTTCGATATTCTCTGGCGGCCAACCTTCGACCTGCATACCGAGATGCAGACCCATGTTGGAAAGAACTTCCTTGATCTCGTTAAGAGACTTACGGCCGAAGTTCGGCGTGCGCAGCATGTCGCTTTCGGACTTCTGAACGAGGTCGCCGATATAGACGATGTTGTCGTTCTTCAGGCAGTTCGCGGAACGTACCGAGAGTTCGAGTTCGTCTACTTTGCGCAGCAGGTTGCGGTTGAACGGCAGCTCTTCGCCTTCTTCCGAGGAGGATTGTGCATCCGGCTCTTCGAAGTTGATGAAGACTTGCAGCTGGTCTTGCAGGATGCGTGCGGCGTAAGCAACAGCATCTTCCGGCGTGATAACGCCGTTCGTCTCAACTTGCAGGGTCAGCTTGTCGTAGTCCGTGATCTGGCCAACGCGTGTGTCTTCGATTTCGTAGGACACTTTGCGAACCGGGGAGAATACGGAGTCTACCGGGATCAGGCCGACAGGCGCTTCTTCCGGACGGTTCAGAGCAGCAGGACGATAGCCCTTGCCCGTGTTGACCGTCATTTCCATGTTGAATTTCGCGCCTTTGTCGAGCGTACAGATTACGAGGTCAGGATTCATGATCTCGATGTCCGCGCCTGCTTCGATCATGCCAGCCGTAACTTCGCACGGGCCTTCTGCATTAACGCGCATTTTCTTCGGCCCTTCGGCGTGCATGCGCACGGAGATGGCTTTTACGTTCAGGACGATGTCCGTAACGTCTTCACGAACGCCTTCGATGGAGGAGAACTCGTGCAGAACGCCGTCGATCTGGATCGCCGTTACAGCCGCGCCTTGCAGCGAGGACAGCAGGATGCGGCGCAGTGCGTTGCCGAGCGTCAGACCAAAGCCGCGCTCAAGCGGTTCTGCCACGATTTTGCCCGTGGTTTTGGAATTGGAACCGTGATCGATTTCGATCTTTTGCGGTTTAATCAGTTCTTGCCAGTTCTTCTGGATCATTGGGTAGTCACCTTTCTTGTTAACGTCATCCGGTTCTTAGCCGGCCTCTGGTTGTAGAAACAGAAATGACAGCACGAAAAAAACTTTCGTGCTGCCAAATAAATTAGACGCGGCGGCGTTTCGGCGGGCGGCAGCCGTTGTGCGGCACCGGCGTGATGTCCTTGATGGAACGGACATTGAGGCCGATGATCGACAGGGCGCGCAGAGCGCTTTCGCGGCCCGAACCCGGACCTTTGACAACCACATAAACATCCTTCACGCCATGTTCCTGAGCCGCGCGGCCAGCGTCTTCGGCTGCCATCTGTGCAGCGTACGGCGTGGATTTACGCGAACCCTTGAAGCCCATCTTACCGGCAGAGGACCACGAGATCGTGTTGCCCTGATCGTCGGTGATGGTGACGTGGGTGTTGTTGAACGAAGCATTCACGTGCACATCGGCGGTCGTGATGTTCTTTTTTACTTTCTTAGCAACTTTTGCTGTGGGTTTAGCCATTGTTCATCCCTCCCTTATTTCGTCGGCTGTTTCTTGCCGGCGATCGGTTTGGCCGGACCTTTGCGCGTGCGCGCATTGGTTTTCGTACGCTGGCCGCGAACAGGCAGGTGTTTACGGTGACGCAGGCCGCGGTAGCAGGCCATGTCAACGAGACGCTTGATGTTCAGCGCTGTCTCGCGGCGAAGGTCGCCCTCGATCATGTATTTGTCGGTGTCGATGAGCGCACGGATAGCGTTCAGCTCTTCTTCCGTGAGGTCGTTCATACGACGGGATTCATCGATCCCTACTTCTTTCAAGATTTCGCGTGCCGAAAAACGACCAATGCCGTGGACATAGGTCAGAGCGATCAGCGCACGTTTGTTGTCGGGTACGTTAACCCCTGCAATACGAGCCATGTTTTCTCCTTTTTGATCATATTAAGCGGACCCGTAACGCCAGGTCCTACACCATCAAAAAGCCTTATAAATCAGATGCTTATAAGATAAACATAGACTATGCGGGCTTTAAGATTTGCCGCAATATAGGAACTATAAGCCCTTGCGTCAACAGGTTTTTTGGCAGTTTTAAGGGGCCTTCCGGCCCCTCGCGTTACTTCAAAATCGCCTTGATTTCCTGTGTTACGAAATCGATGGGTTTCATGCCGTCAACCTTCTTCAACAGCCCTTCAGCCTCGTAATAAGGAAGGATCGGTGCCGTCTGGTCGCGATATACACCAAGGCGCTTTCTGAAGGTTTCCTCGTTGTCGTCGGCGCGTACAGGCTGACCGGCATCGATCGTCTGCTGGATACGGGTGTTAAGGCGGTTTACCAGCTCTTCCTCGTCCACCACCATCTGAATCACGACATTAAGCGGCTTGCCTTTGTCGGCCAGCATGGCATCAAGAGCTTCCGCCTGATCGACCGTGCGGGGAAAGCCGTCGAAAATGACGCCTTTGGCGCAGTCGGCTTGCTCAATACGGTTTGCGATCATGTCGACCATGATATCGTCGGAAACGAGGTTGCCGGCATCCATGATGGCCTTGGCCTTTTTGCCCAAGTCGCTGCCCGCCGCGATTTCAGCACGAAGCATGTCGCCCGTGGAAAGCTGTTTCAGACCGTATTCCTGCTCGAGGATTTTTGCCTGTGTGCCTTTTCCCGCGCCGGGCGGGCCGATCAAAATCAGATGCATGTTATCGTCTCACCGTCTCTCTTGTGCCTTTGAGTTTGGCCTTCTTGATGAGGCCTTCATATTGATGTGCGATCAGGTGCGAATGCACTTGCGCCACCGTATCCATCGTCACGGACACCGCGATAAGCAGCGACGTACCGCCGAAATAGAACGGAATATTGTAATGCGAAATCATGATTTCCGGCAGCAGACAGATGAACACCAGATACAATGCGCCGATCATGGTGATGCGGGTCAGCACGTAATCCAGATAGTCTGCCGTGCTCTTGCCCGGACGGATGCCTGGTACGAAGCCGCCGTACTTGCGCAGCATTTCGGCATTCTCTTGCGGGTTAAACACGATCGCCGTGTAGAAGAACGCGAAGAAGATGATCAGGCCGCCGTATAGCGCCATATAAAGCGGCTGGCCATGCTGAAGGTAGGCAACGATCTGCGACATGATGCCGCCTTCGTTCGCGGCGCCTGTGAAGTTTACGATCGTCAGTGGCAGAAGCAACAGCGAGGATGCAAAGATCGGCGGGATAACGCCCGAGGTGTTGAGCTTCAGCGGAATGTGGTTCTGCTGGCCCATCGACATCTGGCCACCGGCCTGGCGTTTCGGGTATTGCACCATGACACGGCGCTGCGCGCGCTCCATGAACACGATGAAAGCGATAACGCCGACAACCATGATGGCTAGGCCGAGAAGCGTAAGCGGGTTGAATTGTCCCTGACGGCCGAGTTCGAGAACCGAACCGAGTGCCCGCGGCAGTTCCGCCACGATACCGGCAAAGATGATCAGCGAGATACCGTTGCCGATACCGCGTTGCGTGATTTGTTCGCCGAGCCACATCAGGAAAATCGTACCGCCAACGATGGTGATAACCGTAGAGGCGCGGAAGAAGAAGCCCGGATCGATAACAGCGGAGCCGAAGGAGGATTGCATGCCTTCGAGACCGACGGCCAGACCGTAAGCCTGAACCGATGCCAGAAGAACGGTGAGGTAACGCGTGTACTGGTTGATCTTTGTGCGGCCCGCCTCGCCCTCTTTCTTGAGCGCTTCGAGCTTCGGAGACATGGCAGATGCCAACTGCATGATAATCGACGCAGAAATATAGGGCATGATGTTCAGCGCGAAAATGGTCATACGCTGCAGAGCGCCGCCGGAGAACATGTTGAACATGTCCAAAATACCGCCGCCCTTTTGGTTGTAGATTTCTTCCCATACGGCAGGATCGATACCCGGCACCGGAATATAGGTGCCCAGGCGGTATACGATCAGAGCGCCGAGGACGAACCAGATGCGTTTCTTGAGCTCGGTTGCCTTGGAGAAGGAACCCCAGTTGGCGTTTTTGGCAAGTTGTTCGATGGCTGAGGCCATTATGGTCACTTTCTATGTGAGGATATTACCGATTGGTTTTAGGAAATTTGCGCGTTTTTCACAAGAGGCATAGCAGCAAATTTTAGGGTTTTTGCCAAGTTCCCCAAAGGTTTTTACAGGTTGTTGAACATACGACGAACATTCAGGAATTGTACTTTAAACACTATGCTTTAGAATGGAGCGGCTTACACGAAAGGCAAGCCCTATGATACTTCCGCTTGTAGCCTGGGTCTTCTACATTATTGTCATAGCATTGCATGTCTATTTTGTGGTGCTGGAAATGATTCTATGGAAGAGCAAGGGCCCGAAAGTTTTTGGCTTTAGCCGCGAGTTCGCAGAGAGCACGGCCGCCCTAGCCTCCAACCAAGGGCTTTATAACGGTTTTCTTGTGGCGGCGCTGTTGATTGGCTTTTTCAATCAGGCGTTCATGTTTTATGGGCTTGGATGCGTGATTGCGGCGGGCATATGGGGCGGGATTACGGTTAACAAACGTATTTTCTTTGTACAAGCCATGCCTGCCATTATCGCCTTGGGGCTTTACGCCTTCACCCTGCTTCCAGCACAATAAAAAAAACCCCGCCGAAGCGGGGTTTTTCGAATTTTTTAAGCTTATTTCGCTTTTTTGCGAACTACCGGAGCGCGCTCGATCTTGATCAGGTCGATCGAACCGCCAGCCTTGGAAACAGCTTCCGAAGCGGATTTCGTGGCGCCGGATACTTTCAGGGCCAGTTTCGTTTTCAGAGCGCCGCCGCCGATAACACGAACACCATCGCGTTTGTTGCTGATGACTTTTGCTTTCAGCAGCGTGTCTTCATCGATTGTGCCTTTTGCATCGATCAGGCCCTTGTCAACGGCTTGTTGCAGGCGTGCGAGCGTTACGGTCGCGTATTCCTTGCCGAAGATGTTCGTAAAGCCGTGCTTGGGCAAGCGCATGTACAAAGGCATCTGACCGCCTTCGAAGCCTTTGATGGCGACGCCGGAACGGGCTTTCTGACCTTTAACACCAACGCCGGAGGTTTTACCCTTGCCGGAGCCGATACCACGGCCAACGCGCTTGTAGTTGTGCTTTGCGCCTTCGTTCGGTTTCAATTCATTCAGTTTCATGTCTATCTCCTTGGAAGCGCTTATTAGGCGGCTTCTTCAACTTTCACGAGGTGACGGACCGCGCGGATCATGCCGCGGACGGAAGGCGTGTCTTCCAGCGTCTTGGTGCGGTTCATCTTGTTCAGGCCGAGACCGATCAGGGTCTTGCGCTGGGACGGCTCACGACCGGCCGGGGACGCGATTTGCGTAACCGTTACCGTTGCGCCGGCTTTCTTTTCAGCTTTTGGTGCTGCGGCTTTTTTCGCCGGAGCTTTTTTTGCTTTTTCTTCAGCCATTGTCATTCACCTTATTCTTCGTTCGCTTCGTCGGAAGCTACTTCGCCGGCCTTCGTGCCTTCGCGTTGTGCAACAACATCGGAGACTTTCTTGCCGCGGCGAGCCGCAACCTGACGTGGGGATTGCATGAATTTCAGCGCTTCGAGCGTTGCGTTGACCATGTTGTAAGGGTTGTTTGTACCCGTAACCTTGGCAACAACGTCCTGAACGCCGAGGCATTCAAACACGGCGCGCATCGGACCGCCGGCGATGATACCCGTACCCGTCGGGGCCGTACGCATGATGACTTTACCGGCACCGAAGTGACCTTTGAGGTCGTGGTGCAGCGTGCGGCCATCGCGCAGCGGAACGCGGATCATGGCGCGTTTCGCCTTGTCGGTTGCCTTCTTAACGGCATCCGGAACTTCCTTGGATTTCGCATGGCCCGTGCCTACGCGGCCACGGCCATCACCGATAACAACCAGAGCTGCGAAACCGAAACGGCGACCGCCTTTCTGGGTTTTCGCGACGCGGTTAACGGCCACGAGTTTCTCGATGAACTCGGACTCTTCTTTCTCGCGCGGTTGTCTGTTTTCTTGTTTTGCCATTTTCATTGCTCCTTAGAAATCCAGACCGGCTTCGCGCGCACCTTCGGCCAGAGCCTTGATGCGGCCATGGTACAGGAATGCACCGCGGTCGAATTGAACCTTTTCAACGCCTGCCTTTTTGGCACGTTCCGCAACCAGCTTGCCGACTTTGGCTGCTGCGTCTGCGTTACCGCCGTTCTTCAGGCCCAGATCCTTGTCTGCGCTGGAAGCGGCTGCGAGCGTGATGCCCTGAACATCGTCGATAACCTGTGCGTAGATCGCCTTGTTCGTGCGGTGCACGGACAGACGCGGACGGATGTCGCGGTTCGGGTTCTGATTGATATTGACACGACGGAGTTTGGCGCGGGCCGAAAACTTACGACGTTCAAAGCTGCTGAGTCTTTTTCCCATGACTTTGCTTCCTTATTTCTTCTTGCCTTCTTTCATGAAGACATATTCGCCGGTGTAGCGAATACCTTTGCCTTTGTAAGGCTCGGGCTTCTTGAAAGAGCGGATTTTAGCAGCGGCCTGGCCGACAGCTTGTTTATCAATACCTTCGATGCTGATCTTCGTCTGGTCTGCGACGGCGATCTTGATACCTGCCGGAACATCGTAACGAACTTCGTGGCTGAAGCCGAGCTGGAGAACCAGCGTGTTACCCTGCATGGCGCAACGATAACCAACGCCCTGGATTTCCAGAGACTCTTTGTAACCGTCTTTAACGCCTACAACGATATTCTTCACGAGCGTGCGCATCGTGGGCCACAGTTTCTTGGCACGCAGCGAGTTAACGCGTTGCTCAAGCTTTACCTTGCCATCAACCAGAGCGACGGAAACGTCATCGTGAACAACGACGGACAGTTCGCCTTTCGGGCCTTTTGCTTTAACGGTCTGGCCTTCAACGTTGACTGTAACGCCTTCGGGAAGTGCAACCGGGTTTTTTCCAATACGGGACATATCTGTTTCCTCTCTTAGAACACCTGGCAGAGGACTTCACCGCCGACATTCGCAGCTTTCGCTTTGTGGTCGGCCATGACGCCTTGCGGGGTGGACAGGATCTTGATGCCAAGACCGTTATAGAACTGCGGCAGGCCTTTGATCTGCGTGTAAACACGGCGACCTGGCTTGGAAATGCGCTTGAGTTCGCGGATAACCGGTTGACCGGCATCGTACTTCAACTCAATCGACAGTTCTTTTTTGTTGTTGCCTGCATCGACAATTTTGTAACCGCGGATGAAACCTTCATCGGCGAGAACTTTACAAACAGCTTCTTGCAGTTTCGAATACGGAGCAGCAATAACGGGCTTGCGCGCGCTTTGGCCGTTCCGGATGCGGGTCAGCATATCGCTGAGGGGATCGTTCATGGACATTGGTCTATCTCTCCCTTACCAGCTGGATTTCGTTACGCCGGGAAGTTCGCCACGCGATGCGAGATTGCGGAGCGCCACACGGCACAGGTTGAATTTGCGGAAGTTACCGCGCGGACGGCCCGTCAATGCGCAACGATTGCGAATACGGATCTTTGCGGAATTGCGCGGCATCTCGGCAAGCTTAAGAACAGCGGCGAAACGCTCTTCCATCGGAGCATTCTTGTCGGCGATAACCGCCTTCAGCTTCGAACGCTTGCTCTCAAGGCTCTTAGCGAGCTTGATGCGCTTGTTGTTACGGTTGATTGCACTAGCTTTTGCCATGTGTTTTCTCTTCCTTGCTTAACTAGTTGCGGAACGGCATATCGAAGCCGCGCAGCAATTCTTTAGCTTGTTCATCATTCGCTGCGGTCGTGCAGATAATGATATCCATACCTTGAACGGTCGTTACCTTGTCGTATTCGATTTCCGGGAACACGATCAGCTCTTTCAAACCGAAAGCGTAGTTACCACGGCCGTCGAAGCTCTTGCCGTTGATGCCGCGGAAGTCGCGGATACGTGGCAGGGCGATCGTGACCAGACGGTCCAGGAATTCGTACATTTTCTCGCGGCGCAGTGTTACCTTGCAGCCGATATCCATGTTTTCACGCACTTTGAAGGACGCGTTGGATTTGCGGGCCTTCGTGATAGCTGGTTTCTGACCGGCGATCAGCGCGAGCTGTGCGGCAGCCTGTTCAACGGCCTTACGGTCCGTCGTAGCGGCGCCAACGCCCATGTTGATCACGATCTTGTCGAGTTTCGGGATCTGCATGTCGTTTTCGAAGCCGTATTTCGCCTTAAGGGCGGCTCTCAGTTTCGCTTCATAGCGCTCCTGAAAACGCGGCGTGTATTCTTTCTTTTTTGCCTGTGCCATTTTCATCTACCTCTTAGAGCGTTTCGCCGGATTTTTTGGCGACGCGCACTTTCTGGCCATCTTTACCGGCTTTGTAGCCGACGCGGGTGGCTGTGCCTTTTTTCGGATCTACCAGAGCCACGTTGGAAACATGGATCGAGAGTTCCTTGTCTTCGATGCCACCGGCAGCGAACTGCGTAGGCTTCGTGTGTTTCTTCACGACATTGACGCCAGCGACGACAACGCGGGATTCCGTTGGAATGGCTTTCAGGACTTCGCCCTTCTTGCCTTTATCCTTACCGGTGAGAACGACAACCTGGTCGCCCTTTTTGATTTTCATTTTTGCAGCGGACATTAGAGCACCTCTCCAGCCAGCGAGATAATTTTCATGTAGCCTTTACCACGCAGTTCGCGGGTAACCGGGCCAAAGATACGTGTACCGATCGGCTCGTTCTGGTTGTTGATCAGAACGCAGGCATTCGTATCGAAGCGGATTTTTTCGCCGTTTACGCGGTTCAAACCGTGCTTGGAACGAACGATAACGGCTTTACGCACATCGCCCTTCTTAACGCGGCCACGCGGAATGGCGTCTTTCACGGAAACAACGACGATGTCGCCGATATTGGCGGTACGACGCTTGGAGCCGCCGAGAACCTTGATACACTCGACGCGCTTGGCGCCAGAGTTATCGGCCACTTCCATATTTGATTGCATCTGGATCATGTTTTAAATCCTTCTAAGCCTAATCTTCTCGTTATGCCTTGGCGGCTTTTTTAGCGGCCGGCTTTTTGGCGGCTGCTTTTTCTTTTTTCGGAGCGGCTTCTGCTTTTGCAGCGGCTGCGGCCTTGTCGGCAACTGCTCCTTGCCGTCCTTGATCAGAACCCAGCTCTTGCGCTTGGAGATCGGCGCGCATTCGATGATCTGAACTTTTTCGCCGGCCTTGGCTACGTTGTTTTCATCGTGCGCGGCGTATTTGTCCGTGCGCTTCAGGTACTTTTTGTACACCGGGTGAATGTAGCGGCGCTCGACGAGAACCGTGATGGTCTTGTCCATTTTGTCGCTGACGACGGTGCCTTCCAATACACGACGTGGCATATTCTCTTCTCCTTACGCTTTCTTAGCGGCTTTTTTGGCCGGAGCTTTTTTCGCTGTCGCGGAAGCTTCGGTCTTTGCATTCATTTGCGTTTTGATGCGTGCGATATCGCGGCGCATCTTGCGCAGGCCTGCGGTGTTTTCCAGCTGGCCAGCAGCACGTTGCAGACGGGCATTGAATTGGTCCTTGCGGGCATCCATCAGCGCCTTTTGCAGTTCGTCCTGCGTTTTTCCTTTGAGGTCTTCAGCTTTCATAGCTTTCTCCTGATCTCTACTTATGCGCCAACACGGGCAACAAATTTCGTTTGCATCGGAAGCTTGGCAGCTGCCAGCTCCAGAGCTTCTTTCGCCAGTTGCTCAGGCACGCCATCCAGTTCGAACAGGATACGGCCAGGCTTTACGCGGCAAACCCAGAATTCAGGCGAACCTTTACCGGAACCCATACGCACTTCGAGAGGCTTTTTGGAAACCGGAACATCCGGGAATACACGGATCCACACTTTACCTTGGCGTTTCATGTGACGTGCGATGCAGCGACGGGCTGCTTCGATCTGACGTGCCGTGATACGCTCAGGAGCGAGGGCTTTCAGGCCGAACGCGCCAAAAGAAAGCGTCGCGCCGCCTTTTGCTACGCCGTGGATACGGCCCTTGTGGGCTTTTCTGAATTTCGTTTTCTTCGGTTGCAACATTGTTTTAACTTCCGTTTCGACAATAAAAAAATTGCGCTCACATAGACTTGGAACCCCTCGGGGAAACAGTCTCTATATGGCTAAATCTCGACCTTTAAGTCCGGGATTTTGTACAAATTCGGCCGGACTATATAGTCAATTTTCTGGTAACGCCAGAGTTATTTTGGGCCAAAACTTAAATATTTCGGCCCAAAATGACGAATTCCCTTAGGAATTACGGTTTTGACCGCCAGGAGCGGTGTTTTCGCCCATACGCTTGTCGCGTGCCATCGGATCGTGGGCCATGATATCGCCTTTGTAGATCCAGACTTTTACGCCGATGATGCCGTATGTGGTCAGAGCTTCGGAGAAGCCATAGTCCAGATCAGCGCGCAGCGTGTGCAGAGGCACACGGCCTTCGCGGTACCATTCCGTACGGGCGATGTCTGCACCACCGAGACGGCCGGACACGTTGATACGGATACCCTGGCCACCAAGACGCAGAGCCGATTGAACGGCACGCTTCATCGCGCGGCGGAAAGAAACGCGGCGCTCGAGCTGCTGGCAAACGCCTTCGGCAACCAGCTGCGCATCGATTTCCGGCTTGCGGATTTCAACGATGTTGAGGGCAACTTCGGAACCGGCGCGGGAGGACAGGTCCTTGCGCAGTTTCTCGATGTCGGCGCCTTTTTTGCCGATGATAACACCCGGACGTGCCGTATAGACCGTTACTTTGGTGTTTTTCGCGGCGCGCTCGATAACAACTTTCGAGATACCAGCGGCCTTCAGACGTTCTTGAACGTATTTACGCAGTTCCAGATCCTGCACCAGCTTGTCCGCATATTTGCGGTCATCGAACCAGCGGGAATCCCAGGTGCGGTTAATACCGACGCGCAGACCGATTGGATTTACTTTTTGACCCATTAGGAGCTCCTATTCCTTGTCCTGCTTGGTTGCGGCTTTCTTTTTCGCAGCCGGTTTTTTCGTTGCTGTTTCTTTTTTCGCGCCTTCGGCCTTAGGTGCTGCTTTCTTTGCAGCAGGCTTTTTCTTAGGAGCGGCTTTCGCCTCGCCTTCGCGAACAACGATCGTCAGACGCGAGAAGTGCTTCTCGATCGGGGCAGCGCGACCGCGTGCACGAGCGGAGAAACGGCGCATCTTCACCGATTTGCCAACATAGGCTTCGGCAACGACCAGTTTATCAACGTCGAGGTTGTGGTTGTTTTCAGCGTTGGCGACAGCAGAAGCCAGAACCTTGCGAACATCTTTTGCGATGCGGCGGTTGCTGAATTCCAGATCTACCAGAGCTGTGCCAGCCGCTTTGCCGCGGATCATCGCTGCGACAAGATTGAGCTTGCCCGGGCTGGTGCGCAGGAACTTGGCCATTGCCATGGCTTCGTTATCCTTAACGCGTCTTTCGTTTGCTTGTTGTCCCATAATAAACCTCTATCCCTTACTTCTTGGCAGCGGCTTTTTTGTCGCCGCCCGAGTGGCCCTTGAATTCGCGGGTTGGTGCGAATTCGCCGAGCTTGTGACCGATCATCTGGTCGGAAACCAGAACCGGAATGAATTTCTTGCCGTTGTGAACACCGAACGTAAGACCAACCATCTGCGGCAGGATCGTCGAGCGACGGGACCATGTCTGGATGATGGCGTTTTTGCCAGCCGAACGGGCTGCTTCCACCTTCTTGAGAAGGTGACGGTCGATGAAAGGACCTTTCCAAAGTGAACGTGCCATAAGTTAAGCTCCTTATTTCTTCTTGCGACGGATGATGAACTTGTCCGTCTTCTTGTTTTTGCGTGTTTTTGCGCCCTTCGTCGGCTTGCCCCAAGGCGTAACCGGGTGACGACCGCCGGATGTACGGCCTTCGCCGCCGCCGTGTGGGTGATCGACAGGGTTCATGGCAACGCCGCGTACATGCGGGCGTTTGCCTTTCCAGCGTTGACGGCCGGCTTTACCGAAGTTCTGGTTCATGTGGTCCGGGTTGGATACAGCGCCAACCGTTGCCATGCAGTCTTGCGGAACGACGCGGAGTTCGCCCGAAGCCAGCTTGATCTGTGCGAAACCGGAGTCACGGCCAACGAGCTGTGCGTATGTTCCTGCGGAACGGCAGAGCTGTGCGCCTTTGCCCGGCTTCATTTCGATGTTGTGAATGATCGTACCAACCGGCATCGATTTCAGCATCATGGCATTGCCCGGCTTGATGTCGGCCTTTTCGCCGGCAACAACCGTATCGCCGGCCTGCAGACGTTGCGGCGCGATAATGTATGCTTTTTCGCCATCTTCGTAAGAGATCAGCGCGATGAAAGCCGTGCGGTTCGGGTCATATTCCAGACGCTCAACCGTTGCTGGAACGTCAAACTTCTTACGCTTCCAGTCGATGATGCGGTAACGCTGCTTGTGACCGCCGCCGCGTTGGAACGCGGTTACGCGGCCGAGGTTGTTACGACCACCGGTTTTCTTTTTGCCTTCGGTCAGGTTTTTCTCAGGCTTGCCTTTGTGCAGCCCGTCCCGCTCGATCAAGATCAGGCCGCGTGTACCCGGCGTGATCGGTCTAAATTGCTTCAGTGCCATTGTCTTTCTTTACCTTTCTCCAGTATCGGCGGAGCGCCATAGTTAGTTTAAATTACAAGCCCGTTCCGACGTCGATATTCTGACCGTCTTCGAGCGTAACAATTGCCTTTTTAACGTCCGAACGGAACGCCTTAACGCCTTTGAAGCGTTTCGTCTTGCCCTTCTGGATCAGCGTGTTCACGCCTTTCACTTTTACTTTGAAGAGCGCCTCGACAGCGGCCTTGATGTCCGGCTTCGTTGCCTTGACCGGAACCTTGAAGGTTACCTGGCCGTGTTCGGAACCCATCGTGGATTTTTCCGTTACAACCGGCTGGCGGATGATGTCGTACATCCACTCGGCGACTTTTTTCGTTTCTTCTTTTTTCTTCGCAGCCATGGTCTTAGCCTTTCAGTCTTTCTGTGAGGTCGTTCACGGCATCCTTCGTGAGGACGAGCGTGTCGCGACGCAGGATGTCATAGACGTTTGCGCCTTGTACCGGCAGAACGTCAACCTTCGGCAGGTTGCGCGTTGCGCGGGCGAAGTTCGCATCGATTTCCTTGCCACCGACGATAAGAGCGGAGTCAAAACCGAGCGCTTTGAAAGCTTCGGCCATCGCCTTTGTCTTGTGGTCTTTAGGAGCCAGAACATCAACGATGATCAGCTTGCCTTCTTTTGCTTTCGCGGACAGCGCGGATTTCATCGCGAGCTGGCGGATTTTTTTCGGCAGTTCCGTGGCATGGCTGCGAACAACCGGACCGTGAACAACCTGACCACCGCGGTCGATAACGCGCGTGCGGTCACCGGCACGTGCGGAACCCGTACCTTTTTGTTTGAACGGCTTCTTACCCGTGCGGGAAACTTCCGAGCGGTTTTGCGTCTTGTGCGTACCGGCACGGCGTTTTGCCAGTTGGTATGTCACCATCTGGTGCAAAACGTCCTGACGGACTTCTGCGCCGAACACGGTTTCATCCAGCGTGATATCGCCAGCTGCTTTGTTATCGAGTGTTTTAACAGCGATCTTCATGACTATTCACCTTTTGCTTCTTCTGCAGGTGCTTCGGCAGCAGCTTCTTCAGCCTGTGCAGGAGCCGCGTTTGCAGATTTCGCGGATTGTTTCAGACCTGCCGGAACAGGCGCATCTTTGTGTGCAGGCTTTTTCACGGCGTCCGTGATTAGAACCCAACCATTGTCCGGACCAGGTACGGAACCCGCGATCAGAACGAGGTTGTCTTCGAGGTCGATACCGGCCACTTTCAGGTTTTGCGTCGTGACAGTTTCAACGCCGAGATGACCCGCCATTTTCTTGCCTTTGAAAACCTTACCTGGATCCTGACGCTGACCCGTCGAACCGTGCGAACGGTGCGTTACCGAGTTACCGTGGGATGCGCGGTGACCGCCGAAGTTCCAGCGCTTCATCGAACCAGCAAAACCTTTACCGATCGTGATGCCCTGAACGTCAACGAATTGACCTGCTACATAGTGTTCAGCAGAGATTTCAGCGCCGACTTCCAGCACGTTTTCTGCATCTACGCGGAATTCGGCCATCCTCTTCTTCGGCTCAACCTTCGAGGCTGCGAATACGCCGCGCATCGCCTTGGACGTGCGGTTTACTTTCGCATCGCCTGCGCCGAGCTGAACGGCCGTGTAGCCATGCTTCTCATCCGTGCGGACACCCACCACCTGGCAGTTGTCGATTTTCAGCACCGTAACAGGAACCTGCTGACCATCTTCCGTGAAGATACGGGTCATGCCTTCCTTGCGTGCAATTACTCCGGTTCTCATTGTCTTCTTCCTTACCTTAGGGCCCTTCTACTTACGCAGCCAGGCCGAGCATTTTAATCTGAACGTCCACACCAGCGGCCAGTTCGAGTTTCATCAGCGCATCGACCGTTTGCGGGGTCGGATCGACGATGTCGATCAGGCGGTGATGCGTGCGCATTTCAAATTGCTCCTGGGAGCGCTTGTCAACGTGCGGCGAACGGTTAACCGTGAAGTATTTGATGTTCGTCGGCAGCGGAACAGGACCGCGAACCTGTGCACCCGTGCGCTTTGCTGTGTTCACGATCTCGTGCGTGGATTGGTCCAATACACGGTGATCGAACGCTTTCAGTCTGATGCGAATGGTTTGATTGTCCATAGTCTCGCTACCTTCTTCTTCTCTTATCTAACTACTCAATGATTTTGGCAACGACGCCAGCGCCGACGGTACGGCCGCCTTCGCGGATAGCGAAGCGCAGACCTTCGTTCATGG
>JAPJRC010000036.1 GCA_030824805.1 Micavibrio sp. | reverse complement strand
GCGTTTGTAGAGCGGATCTTTGATCGCCCGTTCGCGTTCTTTCACGGCATTCGTGCTTCTGTTCGCGCCGACCTGCGTTACCAGTTCTTCGCGTAAGAGAATGATGCTGATACGGCGGTTGCGTTCATCAGAAGGTTTGTCCGCAACCAGATGGTCTTTGTCGGCCTTGCCGAGCACGTTGTTGACGCGTGCCTCAGGGAAGCCTGATGCCACAAGAACGCGGCGCGATGCGTTGGCGCGGTCTGCGGACAATTCCCAGTTGGTATAGCTGTTGCCCTTTGAGTAAGGCACGCCATCCGTGTGACCGCGCACGGAAATCTCGTTCGGCATTTTGCGGATGATCTCGGATACTTTCGAAAGCAGTTTTTGCGTGCGCTCGTACATTTCAGCGCTACCCGACGGGAACATCGGTTTGCCGTCCTGGTCCACGATCTGGATGCGAAGACCCTCGGGCGTCATATCCATCATCAGGTTTTTCTCGAGCTCTTTCAGCTCTTCATTTTCCTTCATCGCGTCTTTGATCGCGTTCTCGGCTTTCTTGAAATTCGCTTCTTCGCGTTTTCTGATTTCTTCTTTCAATGCTTCTTCGCTGATCTTGTCCTGACCTGCGCGCAGCGTAGGGCTGTTGTCCTGCGGCTGCGGCATGGCCTGACGGTCGTTGACCATGGCGCCATCGGGGGAAATGGAAAGTCCTCCAAGCATACCACCAGCACCGGAGACGCTTTCGGCGATCTTCGGGTTTGGATCGAAATAATCGGCGATGCCCATTTTTTGTTCTTCGGTCGTAACGTTCAAGAGCCAGAGCAAAAGGAAGAACGCCATCATGGCGGTTACGAAGTCGGCATAGGCAACTTTCCATGCGCCGCCGTGGTGTCCGCCGCCGCCTTTTTTGATCTTCTTTACGATGATCGGTTGGAGTTCGTCGCCTTTGCCGCCTTTTGCCATTGCTGCTTATCCTTATGCGGACGGGCTTGGCAGGGCGTTCAGTTTTTCTTCCAGTTCCTGGAAGGTCGGTTGAACGTCGTGTGGCAGGAATTTACGCGAGAATTCGACAGCAACCTGAGGGGCACAACCGTTCAGGAACGCAATGATGCCGACTTTCATGCAGCGGTAGTACATGACTTCCGTTGCGGCGTAGGATGTCATTGCGCCTGCGATAGGGCCGACCATCCCGTATGCGAGCCACACGCCGAGGAAGGTTCCGACGAGCGCGCCGCCGATCATCTTGCCCAGAACCTCCGGTGGTTCGGATATGGACGCCATGGTTTTGATAACGCCGAGAACGGCGGCCACGATACCGAGGGCCGGAATACCATCAGCCATCGTCTGCACGGCGTGACCCGGATGGCCTTCATGTTCCTTGATGGTTTCTATTTCTTCGTCCATCAGCGCTTCAATGGTCAGCGGGTTTTCATTCCCCAGCGAGATGATACGCAGGTAGTCGCACAGGAACACCGTGGCATGATGGTTGTGGTGGAAAGAGGGGAATTGTTTGAACAAATCGGAATCGTGCGGATTTTCGATGTGTTGTTCCATGGCGAGCCAGCCTTTGGTACGGGCCAGTTTGAAAACCATGAACAGCATAGAAAGCAGCTCGATGTAATCTTCTTTGCTGTAGGCGCCGCCTTTTTTCAATGCTTTGAAGTAGCTCAGCGTGTGTTTGACGGCGGCTGGCGAGTTTGCGACCATAAAGGCGCAGCAGGCGCATCCGAAGATGATGATAAATTCCCCGGGAAGAGCGGGCAGGATAGCGCCCACGATGAGGTGAATTGCCTTTTCGACCCCTGCGGCCACCATAAGACCGCCGAACGTACAAACCAGAACAAGCGCAAGACCCGCGAACTTCATGCGATGGGGATTCCTTAAAACTTGAAGAGACCAAGAAAGAGAATACTAGAAAGCGGTAAACAGAACGTTACACCGCTTCAATTGTCGCTGTTTTTTCGTGAAGGTTCAAGCGTTTGAAGTGTTCGCATGTCCAATAAATGAATTGAATCAGACTTTATGCAAACATCTAGATGGAAAGAGGTGTGCCGTCCTTGAGGAAACGGGCCACTTCCGCGCCTGCATAAGTCAGAATCATGTCTGCGCCGGCGCGTTTGAAAGCCATGAGGCTTTCGAGCATCGCGTCGTGATAATTGATAGCACCTGCTTGCGCCGCAAAGCGTAGCATCGCGTATTCGCCGCTGACCTGATAAACGGCGAGGGGCAATTCGGACTGCTGGCGAAGCTTGGCCAGGATGTCGAGATAGGCAATCCCGGGTTTAACCATCAGCATGTCTGCGCCCTCGCGCTCGTCCAGCAGGGCATCGCGCAGGGCTTCGCGGGAATTGGCGAAATCCATCTGGTATGATTTGCGGTCTTTACGCACATTCGGGTTCTGACCCAGGGCACAGCCGGCTGCGTCGCGGAACGGGCCGTAAAAGGATGAGGCAAATTTCGCGGCATACGCCATGATCGGAATTTGCTGGAAACCCGTTACGTCGAGCGTGTGTCTGATAGCGGAAACCTGGCCGTCCATCATACCCGAAGGCGCGATGATGTCGGCGCCCGCTTCACAGGCGATGACGGATTGCATGGCAACGTTGTAAACCGTGCGGTCATTGTCCACATCGCCGTGCTGGCACAAAGGGCCGCAATGGCCATGGTCTGTGTATTCGCAGAAGCAGACATCGGCGATGATGGCGAGTTCCGGCGCGGCGTCTTTCGCGCGGTTGATCATGCGGGCCAGAAGGCCGTTCGGGTCCATGGAGTCCGAGCCCGTGTGGTCTTTGTTGTGCGATACGCCGAACAGCATCACGGATTTGATGCCCGTGGCGGCAATTTCTTTTACCTTTGTCTCAAGCGATTTTTCCGTTTCGCGGAACACGCCCGGCATGGAGGCGAGGGGTGTGCGCTCTGTAATGTCTTCTTCGACAAACAACGGCACGATCATGTCATTGGCGGTAAGAACGTTTTCGCGGACCATATCGCGGAGCGCTTCGGTGCGGCGCAGGCGGCGCATGCGCACATGCGGGAAGCGGTCCGAAGAAAGGCTGTGAAGCTTCATCTGATCGAAGTGCGTCTTGCCGTTTTCGGGCGCGACTTCTGTAACGGAATCTTTCAGGTTTTTGATGAATTTGGAATCGCTCATGCGGGGCCTCTCACAAGCCCATTTCGTATGCCTATTCGTGCCGGATGTAAACAATTTCCGGCTTGTTGAGAGTCGTTTTCAGAGGATGTATGCCAATAAAATCAAGACTTTTTTGGTCCTGTTTGCGTGGAACCGACTGCCGCTTGGCTTGGTTGGAAAGGCGATAAAACCAAGATTAGGAGATGGATTATGGCTTCCAAAAACCCGCCGCCGGCAAACAAAGATGAGCGCGAAAAAGTATTTGAAATGATCAAGGACATCAAAATGGCCATGCTGGTCACGCAGGATAGCGAAGGTAACCTCTTTGCGCGTCCGATGGTGGCGCAGGAGCATGACGCCAACGACCAGTTATGGTTCTTTACGGCTGCGGATTCGCCGAAAGTGCAGGAAATACAGGTGAATTCGAAAGTGCTTCTTAGCTACGCAGAATCCGATGGCAGTTGCTTTGTGTCGATTTCCGGCGAAGCCAGCATCGTGAATGATCGCAAAAAGATCGATGAATTGTGGGATGAAAGCCTCAAGGCATGGTTCCCTGAAGGTAAGGATGATCCGAATATCTGCCTTATCGAAGTGAACCCGATGTCGGCCGAGTATTGGGATCAGCCCTCCAGCAAGTTCGTGCAGGCCTTCGGCTATCTGAAAGCCAGGGTAACGGGCAGGCCAGAGGAAATGGGCGAAAACCGTATGGTCCGTCTATAAAGGGAAGAGTTGCGGCTGTGGCAAGGATTGGTTAATATTTGCAATGTAATCTTAAGGATGGCCCATCCGGCTATCTTATTGTCATATTTAAGGAATCCTGTCCGTGTCCACACCGTATTTTGAAGCCATTCAACTGATCGAACGCCTGCACCGCTATTTCCTCGACGTGGTGAAGGTGGAGCTGGATCGCAAAGGGATTCAGGACATAAACAACGTGCAGGCCATGATCCTGTACAATATCGGGCATGATGAGATGACCGTCGGCGAATTGACGCTGCGTGGTTATTATCTCGGTTCGAACGTTTCCTACAACGTCAAGAAAATGGGCGAAAACGGCTATATCGAGCAGGAACGTTCGGTTCATGACAAACGCTCTATTCGCGTGAAGCTTTCTCCTAAGGGTAAGGAAACTTATAAACTTCTGGCTGATATGTTTGCCAAGCATGAAGACAAAATCAAAGGCTCGGAGCTTTCCGACGAGCGCATGCTGGATTCTATCAAAACGATGAAAATGTTCGAGCGTTTCTGGTCCTCGCAATCCCAGTTTACGGGCCTGGCCTCCCTTGATGATGACGAATAGCCTTTAGGCTGTTTCTCTGCGTCATGACACGTTTACGCGCCGATCTTTGTCTGCTCCTTGTCGCCGCCATCTGGGGCGCTGCTTTCGTCGCGCAGAAAGCTGCCATGGAGCATATGGGGCCTTTCGGTTTTTCCGGTATTCGCTTCCTGATTTCCATTTTTGTAATCCTGCCTTTCGTCATATCTGAATGGCGCCGCTCTCCGGCCATCACTCGGAATGAAGGTTGGAAAGCCTTTCCTGTGGCGCTGGCATTCGTGGGCGGCGTGTTCATCCAACAGATCGGCTTGATCGGCACGAGCGTTACCAACGCCGGCTTTATCACCGGGCTTTACGTTCTGTTCACACCGTTTTTGTCATGGCTGTTGTTCCGTCATATGCCTGACAAGTTCATATGGCCGGCCTGTGCGCTCAGCGTCGCAGGGCTTTGGTTTATCAACGGAGGCTCTTTCACTGCTCTGACAGGCGGGGATCTCATGATCCTTCTCTGCGCCGTCATTTTTGCCGGCCATGTGGCTTTAACAGGATGGTTTTTGGTAAGTATTCCAAGGCCATTGTTTCTGGTGTTCATCCAGTATTTCATGTGCGTCATCGTGGGGTTCATTGGCGCTTTTGGATGGGAAACGCTTACCATAGAATCCGTTGTCGCGGCCAAATGGGCCATTCTTTACGGAGGGCTTATCTCCGGCGGGATAGCCTATACCCTGCAGGCGGTGGCCCAGCAATATACCCCGCCATCGGATGCCGCGATTATCATGTCAGCGGAATCTCTTTTCGCCGCCGCCGCCGGTGTTTTGCTTCTGGGTGAAGGTTTCACAGGCGCCAAGATTGCGGGCTGCGCTTTAATATTGCTGGCTATCTTCTGCGCCGAAGCCAAGGCCGTGCTTAAAAACAAAACGCTGACTTAGTAACTTTGCTTGCTTGTTAGAACGCTGAGTGCCCCGTCTGCGCTTTCCCCAAAATCAACGCATGGATGTCGTGCGTGCCTTCATAGGTGTTGACGGCTTCAAGGTTCATGGCGTGGCGTATCACGTGGTATTCGTCGGCAATGCCGTTGCCGCCCAGCATGTCGCGCGCGGTGCGTGCAATCTCGAGCGCCTTGCCGCAATTGTTTCGTTTTAGCATTGAAATGGCTTCTGGCGGTGCGCGGTCATCGTCTTTCAGACGGCCCAGACGATAGGCGCTGTGCAGACCCAACGTGATTTCGGTTTGCATGTCCGCGAGCTTTTTTTGAACGAGCTGTTGCGCCGCCAGTGGCTTTCCGAAGATGACACGATCCATAACGTAATCGCGCGCACGGTGCCAGCAATCTTCGGCGGCGCCGATCGCACCCCAGGATATGCCGTAACGCGCCGAATTGAGGCACATCATGGGTGATTTGAGCGATTTTGAAAGCGGAAGCTTGTTTTCATCCGGCACAAACACGTCATTCAGCATAATTCCGCCGGTAATCGAGGCGCGAAGCGAGAATTTTCCTTCGATTTTTGGTGTTTCTAGGCCTTGCATGCCGCGTTCCAGGATAAATCCGTTTATTTCGCCCTCATGACCGCGTGCCCATACCACCATCACATCGGCGATTGGCGAGTTTGTGATCCATTGCTTTGACCCGTTCAGAATAAATCCACCCGGTGTCTTTTTGGCGTTGGTTTTCATGCCCGATGGATCGGATCCGCCATCCGGCTCCGTTAGACCGAAACATCCGATCTTTTTCCCAGAGGCCAGATCCGGCAGGTATTTTTGCTTTTGCTCTTCTGACCCGAAAGTGTGGATCGGGTACATCACGAGTGAAGACTGCACCGAAAGAGCGGAACGGTACCCGGAATCGACCCGTTCCATCTCGCGCGCGATCAATCCGTAGGCGACTTGCGAAACGCCCGCGCAGCCATAGCCTTCCAGAGGCGCGCCGAGCAGACCCAGTTCACCCATCTCGCGCATAATGGCGGGATCGAATTTTTCGTGGCGGTTGGCCTCGACGATACCGGGCAACAGACGGCTGCGCGCGAAGTCCTGCGCCGTGTCACGCACCGCGCGTTCCTCATCGGTTAGCAGTTCTTCGAGAAGTAGGGGGTCTTGCCAGTCAAAAGGGGCGCGGTCGGCCATGGAATATAAGCTCCTTGGAATTTTCTATTCTTGCCCTATTATAACGCACAAATGTCTGATGAAGCTTTAAAAAATCGCGAAATTATCTTTGAATTCTTTACCATCGGTGCCTATGCCAAGGTAACGGCCATGGATGTCGCCACCATGACCGAGGCCTCCATACAAGGGCCTGTCAACACGCCGCAAGCTATCCTGCAGCGCGAGGCCACCAAGAAGCTGGCTTTTGTCATGCGTAAAAAAGGGCTGATCGACTAGAGCGTCAATTCCTTGACGCGTTGCGTCAGGCGGCTCACGGCGGCGACCGGTGTTGTGCGTTTATACTGGTCGTGGTGCACGGCCTCGAAAACACCGAAGCGGGAATACAGCGTGTTACCGCCGGGCGTAAAGCCATCAACATCTAGTGGCAGGCCACGGTTTGCAGCGCGCTGCATCGCTTCGACCACAAGAACCTTTAGCGCTTGCTGGTGCGGAGGCGGCGCATCTTCGTTTTCGACCGCCCGGCGGAAGCTCAAACGCAGAAGCTTGCAATAGCCATCTGCACCTGTGCTGACGATAGCTGCGGCTTCAATCGGCTGTTCTTTGCCGCTCTCGTCCGGCTTGCGGCGCAGTGCAATCACCTCGGCTTGCGGATTCTCTCCTGCTACGGCTTTTTTCAACATCTCCCGATCGATGTTCAGGAAGAAATGGCTTTGTCTTTCGCCCAGATGCTCGCGGTAATGATCGAAAAATGAATCGACATCCATGTCCGTAAACTCAAGCTCGCGGCGGCCTTTGCGGATTTTCGTGCGCGCATCTGATTTCAGGCTGTCGAGAGGATCCTGTCCGGCTTCCGCTTTGTAGAGGAGGGTGGTGCGGCCCTCATTCACAAAGCCTGCGCGTGCAAATGCCGCGCGCACGACGTCTTTGTCCCGCAAATGCGGATCAGCCTTAAACACAAAAGAGATATTGCCGGGCAGTTGCGCCAGCGTGCGGGTAAGGGCGTTGAATTTTTCATCCTTCGTAAGCTGGGCGTCACAAAGGCCTTGCATATATTGCCAGGGCAGGTCGCCACCACGCAGCAGTCCGCTTTCATCGCGGCCCGCGAAAAAGTCGAGTTTTCCGATTTTATGCTGTTCGGGCTGGTCGGCACGTATGGTTTCTGCGCCCACCCAGTTTGCCAGTCTGTTGGCGCGGAATTTTGCTTCACCGATAAGCGAATTGGCAATCATGACGACAAAACGTTTCCCAAAATAATCTACGGAAAGCGGTGCCTTGGCGGCTTCTGCTATTTTGTTTCCGCCTGCATACAGCAGGGCCCCCAGGGATTTCATATATTAGTTTTCCGTTTGTTATTATGAAAATATTGAGATTTTATAATCCAGCGGGGTTTACCGTGTCAACGCAAAAACATTAAAAATGGGAAAAAACCGCCATTTACAAGCGATTTTTGTTGATCAAAACGGGGTTAACCTCTTATACAGTGCCCATGACAATCAAACTGGCAATTGCCTCTGATCACGCGGGCTTCGCCCTAAAAGAATACCTCAAACAGAATTTTAAAGCCGTTGCGGTGGAATGGCTCGATCTGGGAACGCATTCGGGCGATTCCGTCGACTATCCCGATTTCGGCAAAAAGCTGGCGGATGCCGTGGCAAACGGTGAGGCACCCTTGGGGGTTGCGATCTGCGGTTCGGGTATCGGCATTTCCATCGCGTGTAACCGCAACCCGAAAATCCGCGCCGCGCTGTGCACAGATTCCACGATGGCGCGCCTGACCCGTCTTCACAACGATGCGAATGTTCTTTGCATGGGCGAACGCCTGACGGGCACGGAAGTGGCACTCGATATTTTGAAAACATTCCTCGAAACGAAATTCGAAGGCGGCCGTCATCAGGGCCGCGTGGATAAACTGACTTCTTGCTAGGAAAGGGTGATTGATATGGGTAACGCAGCGGAGAAAATAATGAACGACAACGGATATTTCACGGCGAACTTGAAGGACACGGATCCTGATCTGTACAAGGCGATGACGCAGGAACTGCAGCGCCAGCAGGACCAGATCGAACTGATCGCATCGGAAAACATCGTTTCAAAAGCGGTTCTTCAGGCGCAGGGTTCGGTTCTGACCAACAAATACGCCGAAGGTTACCCGGGCAAACGTTACTACCAAGGTTGCGAGCATGTCGACGTAACGGAGCAACTGGCCATCGACCGTCTTTGCAAACTGTTTGACTGCAAATTCGCGAACGTCCAGCCGCACTCCGGCGCGAACGCCAACATGGGCGTGTTCATGGCTGTTCTGAAACCGGGCGACACGTTCCTTGGCATGGATCTAGGCCACGGCGGCCACCTGACCCACGGATGCCCCGTCAACTTCTCGGGCAAATGGTTCAACGCAGTGACTTACGGTATCAACGAGCAAGGCCTCATCGATTACGATGAAGTTGAAAAAGTTGCGCTGGAGCACAAACCGAAAATGATTATCGCTGGTGCATCCGCCTATGCACGCATTATCGACTTCAAACGCTTCCGTGAAATCGCCGACAAGGTTGGCGCAACGCTGTTCGCTGACGTCGCGCACTATGCCGGTTTGATTGTTGGTGGTTCCTACCCTAACGCATTCCCGCACGCGCATGTCGTCACGACCACGACGCACAAGACGCTTCGGGGTCCACGCGGCGGCGCAATCATGACGAACGACGAAGATCTGGCGAAGAAGATCAACTCGGCTGTGTTCCCGGGCCTTCAGGGCGGACCGCTGGAGCACGTCATTGCAGGTAAGGCTGCGGCGTTCCTCGAAGCGTCCAAGCCTGAATTCAAAACCTACGCAAAGGCCGTTGTCGACAACGCACGCGTTCTCGCTGAAACACTGAAGGCCGGTGGTCTTGATATCGTTTCGGGCGGAACGGACTGCCACATGATGCTGGTTGACCTGCGTCCGAAAGGTCTGACGGGCAAAGCCGCCGACCTGGCGCTGGAGCATGCCGGCATCACCTGCAACAAAAACGCCGTGCCGAACGACCCGGAAAAACCGATGGTGACATCCGGTATCCGTCTCGGCACACCGGCCGGCACGACGCGTGGTTTCGGTGCTGCTGAATGGAAAGAGATCGGTACGCTGATCCTCGAAGTTCTCGACGGTCTGAAAGCCAATGGTCCGGAAGCCAACGCCGCGGTTGAAAAAGCCGTTCGTGCAAAAGTCAAAGCGCTCTGCGACCGTTTCCCGATCTACGAAGACGCCATCTCGGCCTAATCTTTCCAGTATTAGAAAAAGCCCGCCAATGGCGGGCTTTTTTTGTGCCTTGCAGCTATGGCGCAGCACAACAGCCGCTTGTGGATAAGTCGCCATATCGCATTACAACAAATGCTTCTCCGGCGTGACGATTACCGAAAAGTTGGAGAAGTTCTATGAATGTCATGACGCGTCCTTCGGCTATCAAAGCCACTGTTTCGGCATCGGCCGATTTTTTAGACACAAGCTGCGATTACCTCGTCCTGTCTTCGCGCGATTTGTACAATGTGCGCAATTTGTCGCAGATAGACCGCGATGAATCCTATGTGCATCTTCTTTCGCCCGGTGATGAGGCCAATGAAATGCTAAACACGGTTTCGCTCTGGATGAAGAATGCCAACATGCTCGATCAGCGTAGGCAGTATGGCGATGACTTTGAAAAATTCAATGTGAGCCTGTATCGCGTCTCCGATGCGCCAACATGCTATCCATCGCTTGTCGGCGAATATGTTTTGAAAGACTATATCTTTCCCGATCGCCAGATGTCGGATGCCGGTTCTTTCGACGACTTCATGAAGATGCTGGACAGAGACAGGCTGGCGGAAGATATGCGCAAGACGCTGGTTCACGAATTTAATATGCCCTTGCGGGCCGACGCGCCGCTTTTCTGGCGCCGTGACCTGCGACAGGTATCCCACCCGGACTGGCGGCGTTTTCAGTCTGCCGGCCAGATGGCATTGAACGCGTAGCTGCTCACCTTTTAAGGATTTGCACCTTTCAGGGGGTTGTGGCACAAAAGGCCCATGCGTTGCCCCTTTTGCGGAAGTGAAGAAACACAGGTGAAGGATTCCCGCCCGTCGGATGACGGCGGCGCCATTCGCCGTCGCCGTTCATGCCCTTCCTGCGGCGGACGCTTTACCACGTTCGAGCGAATCCAGCTACGCGATCTGGTTGTTGTAAAATCCGGCGACCGCCGCCAGCCATTGGACCGCGAAAAAATCATGCGTTCCATGAACGTGGCACTCCGCAAGCGTCCTATAGACCCGGAGCGCATCGAAAAATCCGTAAACGGCATTGTGCGCCAGCTCGAAAGCTATGGAGAGCCGGAGATACCCGCGCGCGAAATCGGCAACCTCGTCATGAAGGCGCTGATCGAACTCGATATCGTCGGCTATATCCGGTATGCATCCGTTTATAAGGATTTCAGAGAGCCAGAAGACTTCAACGCATTTGTCAAAGAGATCGAAGAGCTCCAAACAGAAAAGAAAATGCGCGTGGCGGAATAATGTTCACAGGTATCGTTCAGGGCACGGCGGAAATAGCGTCTATCGACGATCATGACGGCCTGCGCATATTCGAAATAGAATTCCCAGAAGGCTTTTGCGAGGGGCTCGCGATAGGCGCAAGCGTTTCCATCGACGGTGTTTGCCTGACTGTAACAAAAACACTTTCTCCGACGCGTGCATCTTTCGATGTGATGTATCAAAGCCTGCAGATAACCACTTTGGGTGACTACACAAAAGGTCAGCGGGTGAATGTAGAGCGGGCCGCCAAAGACGGTGCAGAGATTGGCGGGCACCCATTGTCGGGTCATGTGGATTTCTTTGCCGTTGTCGACCGTGTCGCGACTATGCATGCGAACAAGATGATCCGCTTTTCCGTGCCGCCTGAATTTATGCGTTATATTTTCGCCAAAGGTTACATTGCCGTGAACGGATGCAGCCTGACCATTTCCGATGCCAACAAAACAGAGAACTGGTTCGAAGTTTGGCTGATCCCCGAAACGCGCCGTATGACGACGTTTGAAGAAAAACAGGCCGGCGACAAGTTGAACATCGAAATCGAACGTTCGACGCAGGTTGTCGTTGATACGGTTCGTGACACGGTGCGCGAAACGCTGGGCCAGTTACAGCCCGTTCTTGAAGCGCTCTTGCAGGAAAAGGGCCTCAATTTCGAAGATTTCCTGCCTGCACCGAAACATATCGGCAAACCCTAGACATTTAGCGGCCGGGTCCTTATATTTCCTTCAGTTCTCAGGGCGGGGTGCAATTCCCCACCGGCGGTATGTGAATTCGTTCACGAGCCCGCGAGCGGCCCATCAATTTAGATGGGTGTCAGCAGATCCGGTGCGATGCCGGAGCCGACGGTATAGTCCGGATGAAAGAGAGCGTGAAGGAAAGACCCGTGCGACTGCACGGTGTCGTTCGTTCATGTTTTCCCTGATTTTGTTAAAACCAAAACCAAGGAAGAACCAAATGTCTATCAATCCTATCCACACCACCGAGCGCGTAGCGTTCATCCAGGCCAACTGGCATGCCGATATTATCGAGCAGGGCCGTCTTACCTTCATCGAAGACATGAAGAAAGCCGGCTTCCCCGAAAGCAATATCGACATATACGATGTACCGGGCAGCCTTGAAATACCGCTACAGGCGAAACTCCTCGCGCAATCCGGCAAATACGATGCCATTCTGTGCGGCGGATTTATCATCAATGGCGGCATTTATCATCACGAGTATGTGAACCATGCCGTTATCGATGGAATCATGCGCGTCAGCCTCGACACGGAAGTGCCGGTTTTGTCGATGATCCTGACACCGCTCAATTTCCACGAGTCCGAGCCGCACCACCAGTTTTTCTTCGAGCATTTCAAGCTAAAGGGCCGTGAACTGGCCGCAGCTTGCCTGAAAACGCTCGAGAATATGCGCGCGTTGAAGGCCCAGAAAAAAGCAGCCTAATACAAGCATACTTTTATCTTGCCTTTGGGCGGCGAACCGTGGTTTTTACCCCTTCATGAATGAAGCCGCCGCCCAGAAGCCATCCGCCACAGCCATGCGCAACGCCGCGCGTCTTATGGCCGTACAAGCCGTTTACCAGATGGCCGTGAACAACGAAGCTGCCCCTTTGATCGTTAACGAGTATCTGGGCCTGCGCAAGAACATGGAATTCGAAGGCGAAACGCTGGTCGCACCGGACGAATCACTTTTCCGCGATATCGTTATCGGCGTGTCCGAACGGATCGAAGATCTTGCCGAAATAGTCTCTGCCAACAAAACCCAGCGTGAAGGCCAGCTGCCGCAAAGTGAACCTCTGTTGCAATCGGTTCTCCTGTGTGGAGCTTATGAACTGCTATCCCATCAAGACATTGATTATCCTGTAATTATTTCCAGCTACGTTGATGTTGCCAAGGCATTTTTCACGGGTCATGAACCCAAACTGATCAACGGTATCCTGGACTCTATCCGTAAGGTTACACGCCCTTAAAAACCGCCCTTTCTGCTGCCGAAATTACTTTTTGTTAATATGTTGCAATGTAACATAGGAGAGGTTGGGTTATTCAGTTAGGGGCTTCTTTTATGAAACTGGCAGTTATTGCTATTGTGGCGCTACTCCTCGTGGGTGGCGGTGCGGCCGGAGCTTATTTCTTTTTCGATAAGCCTGCGGAAGCTGCTGCCGGTCCCGTGGATGAGGCCGCCAAGGCTGAACATGACGCCAAAAAGGCTGAAGCCGAGGGCGAAGAGGCTGCTGTCGAGCAATTCGTACAGCTGGATCCGCTGATCCTTCCCATCATTGGGGATTCAGGTGTTACGCAAACGGTAAGCCTTGTTATTTCCATCGAAGTGCCGGATGCCGCCACGGCGGAAGAAGTCAAACGCCTTTCACCGCGTTTGAAGGACGCTTATATCCAGGACATGTATGGTGCCCTGAACCGCAAATCCGCCATGGAGAACGGCGTGCTTCAGGTTAATGCGATCAAAGCGCGCCTGAATAAAATCAGCACCAAGGTGCTGGGCGAGGGCAAGGTCAACGACGTGTTGCTCCAGATCGTCCAACAACGCCGCGTATAATCTAACCCATTGAAATTGCTGCCATGCAATAACCGCCTTTGTACATAAGGCGGTTATTTTATTACCCCTCCGCCTTGCCAACTATCTGAAAATTGTGCAGTCTTTCCGCCTGCCTACAGAAGACGGAGGCATGTCGCCGCCCGTTTTGCCCACCCAAATCCTAAACCAAGGGGAATCATAGAATGGAAATCTATCTGATGATCGCCTGTAGTGTTATGGCCGCGCTTATATTCGCGCAGCTATGGGCACGCGGCGTGATGAATATGAGTGCCGGTAACGAACGTATGCAGGCTATTGCCGCCGCCGTGCAGGAGGGCGCAAAGGCGTATCTCAACAGGCAATATCTAACGATCGCCATCGTGGGCGTTGTAGTTACTATCGGTCTTTATTTTCTTCTCGGTCTTCATGTCGCCGTTGGTTTTGTAATCGGTGCGGTGCTTTCGGGCGCAACCGGATATCTCGGCATGGGCGTTTCTGTTCGTGCGAACGTAAGAACGGCACAGGCAGCCACGCAAGGGCTTGAGACGGCGCTCAATGTCGCCTTCCGTTCCGGTGCTATCACTGGCTTGCTCGTTGTCGCGCTCGGCCTTGCCGGCGTTGCCGGCTACTACTGGTTCCTGAGCGAATATAAGGGCTTTGAACTTCGCCACAGTCTCGAAGGTCTTGTGGCGCTTGGTTTCGGCGCATCGCTGATCTCGATCTTTGCACGTCTTGGCGGCGGTATCTTCACAAAAGGCGCCGATGTTGGCGCGGACCTCGTGGGTAAAGTCGAAGCGGGTATCCCGGAAGACGATCCAAGAAACCCTGCCGTTATCGCCGACAACGTCGGTGACAACGTGGGCGATTGCGCCGGTATGGCCGCTGACCTGTTTGAAACATATGCGGTGACAATCGTTGCAACCATGCTGATCGCGGCGAGCGTGTTCACAGCTTCTGCGGCTGTCGAAGTCGTGATGATCCCGCTGATGATCGGCGCGCTGTGCATTATCGGTTCTATCGCCGGTGTGTATTTCGTGCGTCTGGGCAAGAAAAAGAACATCATGGGCGCGCTCTATCGCGGCTTCATTGCAAGCGCTGTGTTCAGCCTTGCGCTGGTCAGTGTTCTTTTCACCAATCTCGGACTGGAAAACAGCTGGCCTCTGGCCGGTGAAGATGCCGGTTCGATTTCGGTGCAGAGCCTTTACTACTGCGTTCTCGTCGGTCTCGGTCTTACGGCCGCGCTCGTATGGGTGACGGAATACTACACGGGCACGAACCACCGTCCTGTGCAGGTTGTTGCCAAGGCATCGGAAACGGGCCACGGCACGAACGTAATCCAGGGCCTTGCGGTTTCCATGGAAGCCACGGCCCTGCCGGTGATCCTGATCTGCGTTGCGATCTATCTGGCCTTCACATTCGCCGGATTGTTCGGTATCGCAATCGCCGCAACGACGATGCTTTCCATGGCCGGTATGGTCGTGGCGCTCGATGCGTATGGTCCGGTGACGGACAATGCGGGCGGTATCGCCGAGATGTCGGAAATGCCCAGCGAAATCCGCGTAACAACGGACGCGCTGGACGCCGTCGGCAACACAACGAAAGCTGTGACGAAGGGCTACGCTATCGGTTCTGCCGGTCTTGCGGCGCTTGTTCTCTTCGCGGCGTACACGGAAGAGATCAGGCACTACCTGCCTGATTTTGCGGCGATCCGGTTCGAACTTACAAACCCATATGTCGTGATCGGTTTGTTCCTCGGCGGCCTTCTGCCGTACCTGTTCGGTGCCATGTCGATGACGGCTGTCGGTCGTGCAGCGGCGAGCGTGGTTATCGAAGTTCGTCGCCAATTCCGCGAGATCCCCGGCATCATGGAAGGTAAGGCCAAGCCTGAATACGGCACGGCTGTCGACCTCCTGACAAAAGCGGCGATCAAGGAAATGATTGTGCCCTCGCTTCTGCCTGTGCTGGCTCCGGTCGTTTTGTTCGGTGTTGTGTACTGGATTGGCGGTCTTGAAGCTGCTTTACAATCGCTCGGCGCTTTGTTGCTTGGTACGATTGTGACGGGTCTCTTCGTCGCCATCTCGATGACTTCGGGCGGCGGCGCATGGGACAATGCCAAAAAGCTGCTCGAAGAGCGTGGGTTAAAAGGAACGGAAGCGCACAAGGCCGCTGTTACGGGCGACACTGTCGGCGATCCTTACAAGGACACGGCCGGCCCTGCTGTAAACCCGCTGATCAAGATCGCAAACATCGTTGCTATCCTGTTGGTGGCTATCGTGGCGAAACTGCTCGCGGCGTGATCTTAATGCTTTAATGAAAGCCCCGCTGTAATAGGCGGGGCTTTTTTATTAATGCAGGCTTCGCGCGGGCATAGGTGTTTCCGGTGTGGTCGCGAATGCAATGCCCGCGCGTGTCGCACGCAGATCTATCGCCACGCCATACCGCGCGTTGGTTTCAAATCCAGCGTCGGTGTTGAGATGTTTTGTCAGCGCGTTGCGCATATTCTGTGTCAGGTCGGGATAAACCAGATGGGAATAGGGCTGATGCTCCGCCGTTTGCGCATGGAGGGCGAGATAGAAAACAAAACCGATATTCTTTCCATGGAAAGACGCTTCGTTCTTCTTCTGTGTAAAGAGGCTGCCCACGGTGCTCAGCGTTTGCAATGTCGGACGGATGATTGCCTCGTCATTCACTGCATTCGAAAAATCAACAATGTTGGAACGGCCCAGCATCGGGCGGAAAATATTGTCCGATAGCCTGTTGGCGGCGCCTCTGAAATCAACCAGCGGATACGCTATGGCGTGCCTGGAATGGATAGGCGAGCGCGGGTCCATTGTAATGTCTGCGCGTTCTATACCCTGCTGCTTCAGAACGGTTGCGGCGTGAACCACGGAATCCGTATCGAAATGGCGCGCGGCGATAGGGGAGAGAACCAGAAGGGCTGATTTTAGCAGAGTATTTGACATTATACGCCTTGATTACTATTGAACGGATCGATCTAACCATTCAGAATAAATTATGTCAATAAAGCAGACGCTCGAAATTCTCGATATCGGCAGCAGCGGCGACGGCATTGGACGTCTCGAAGACAGCCGCGCCGTGTTCGTGCCGTTCACAACAGCGGGCGATGTTGTCGATGCGTCTATAGAGAAATACGGAGATGTTTTGCGCGGCCGCGCTCTTTCTGTTGTGAAAGAAGGTCCGGATCGCGTGAAGGCGCCGTGCCGTCATTTTGGAATCTGCGGCGGTTGTTCGTTGCAACATATCAGTGAACGTGCCTACCAGGATTTTAAAAAACGCGAAGTGGTGTCAGCACTGGAAAAATCCGGCATAAAAATCCCGCGCGATTTTAAAAGCATATTTATTCCCGCCCACACACGCAGACGCGCCAACTTTGCGGCGCGCGTTGTAAAGGGAAAGGCGTTGATCGGTTTTCATGAGCGCAAATCCGCGAACATCCGCGATGTGCCGGATTGTCTTCTGATCAACGAAGATGTGCGCCGCATCATGGAGGCGTTTCGTCCTTTCGTTCCGCAGCTGGTGGGCGATGGACAAAAACTCGACATCCTCATCCAGTGTGTCGATGGCGCGTCCGAAATCGCGCTCACCGGCAAGCTTGCGCCGGGATGGGAGGCGCAAATGGCACTCGCTGACGCTCTACGCGTCTGCAATCTGGCGCGTATATCCATACGCGCGCGCGATTACGAAGCATACGAATTGCTGCTCGAGGCGAAAGCTTTTTACAAACGTTTCGATTCGCTCTTGGTAAAACTTGCACCGGGCGCTTTTCTCCAGCCCAGCGAGGAAGGAGAGCGGGCCCTGGTCGATTGTGTCATCGAAGGCGCGGGTGACGCGCCATGCGTCGCCGACCTGTTCTGTGGCAATGGCACGTTCACAGGACCTTTGATGAACGGACGGAAAATCATCGCCGCGGATTTTGCCGAAGATGCTATCGCCGGATTGAAAAATTCCGGCATCGATGCGCGGGTGCGCAACCTTTTCAAAGAGCCGATGAGCGCGAAAGAGTTGGCAGGCGTCAACTGCGTGATTCTCGATCCGCCACGCGCGGGCGCATCCGCGCAGGTGCGGGAATTGGCCGACAGTGATATCGAGAAGATTGTTTATGTTTCCTGTAACCCTCAAAGCTTTGCCAGAGATGCTTGTGCGTTGCGGGACGGCGGATACGTGCTGGAAAAATTAATCATGGTGGATCAGTTCGTTTGGTCGACGCACACGGAGCTTGTGGGAATCTTTGCCAAAGATGCATGGTAGGATTGCAAAATCCGTATAACATGTTTATAGAATGAATATATGAAAAGTATGTTTCGTTCTTCCACAGGTTATAACGCTCAGGCAACATCCGTTCCAGAGAGCGCTGAATTCAAGAAAACCGTTGGCATGATCCGCGGCATTCTAAGCGTAAAATCAAAGCAAGCTTTTTGTGATTTTATTTCCGGCGAAGGACTGCATGATATTCATGACAAGCTGAACGCGGCGTTTCCCGAGCTTGATGAACGCCAGTCCGTTATTTTGACGGCTACGGCGGAAAGCATTCTGGATACCATTCGTCTGCATCACGATGATGCGTATTTGGCGAAACAAGAAGAAGCGGCGCGTCTATCGCGCAAACAAATATCTCCTTATGCCTGGGGCACGCTGAAATCGGATTTGCGGAGCTCGCTTCGCGAAGCTGCCACGAATATCGCGTTGATTCATGATTCCGTCAGCAAGGGCGACGAAATACATCTCCCCGTCACCAAACAGTTTAAAATGACCCTTAATTAGCGGTTTGCGCCAGCTGTATCGGTTGCGCTGGAGCCGCCGCTTTTGTTAAAGCGGCCAACATTGCCGAGCAGCTGCTGCAGAACGGTGATTTCGTTGCCACTGGTCGGCGTCTTGCGGCGCACGTGCGGCACATCGACATCTTCCGCTTGCACTTCTTCGATCGTGTCCACGATACCTTCGTTGTTAAAGGCAACCACGACGACTTTTTTCTCAACGACCTTTGGATCGAAAATGCCCGTCTTTTCCGTTTTCTGTCCGATGTAGTACCAGACATTTTCATCAAACGGTGCCTGCGTGGTCGGCGATCCCAGCGACTGCAGAACGCTGGTGCGCGTGCTGACGCCCGGAACGATTTCCGCCATGCGGTAATCTTCGACAATATTGCCGCGTGTGGCTTGCGTCGGCGTGCAGGCCACAGTAGCGGCGCAGGCGAGGATCATGCTGAGGAAAAAAGAGGTACGGGATTTCATGTTCATTAACGTCCGCTGGCGGGTTTAAGCTGGTCACTGACGATCGCGCCGAGCGATTTGTTGCCGCTGCGGCCGTTGCTCAGGCCGTTGTCGAAATCGCTATCCGCATAGGGGCGGTCGTCATTGATAATATTGTTGTCGCGGCTATTGCTCCCGAAGCGGTTTTCGCTGAACCGGTCGCCGTCATAAATCGATTGCACGGACCATTCGTCATCGTTCCATGAATCTGGCTCTTCTGCGCCAACTTTGAGAGGCGGGAAGGCGAGCGTTCCGGTGAGGATTATCGCTAAAAAAAGCATTCTCGACATGGCGTTAGCATCTGTTTTTCCGCATCCCAAGTCAACCGACAAATAGAGGTTGTCTCGGCCATGCGGGCTTTATATATGTATAAACATGAGCATTCTCCAATGGTATCGGGACCGCAAGGTCCGCAAAGAAGCCGCCGCCCGCCTGTATGAAATGGTTGCGGTGCAATCGCGCTCGCCGGTTTTTTACGAGCGGCTTGGCGTGGCCGATACAATTGACGGCCGCTACGATCTTCTTATGCTCCACATATTCCTGATCATGGATCGCCTGAACATGCTGGGTCCCGAAGCTGTGAAGCTTTCGCAGGATGTGTTCGACAAGACATTCCGAACCGTGGAACTGCACCTTCGTGAAATGGGCATCGGCGACCTCGGTATTCCCAAGCATATCAAAAAGATGATGAAAGCTTTTAATGGAAGGGCTCACAGCTATCATGAAGCATTGGCGGCGCACAACGCCGATGCGTTGCAATTGGCGTTGACCCGCAACGTATATCGCACGGAAGGCGAAAGCATTCCGCCCGGCGTGTTCGAACTCACCGATTATGTTTTGTCCACACGCCATGGATTTGAGGCCATGGGGCTCGACCAGTTTGAATCGGGGCAGATATGGTTCCCGCCCGTGGTGATACAGCGCAAGGAAGCCGCCTGTGCCTAAACATTACGCACAAAATGACAGGGCGGAATGGTCGCACCTCGTCGAGATCGACGAAGTCGGCGGCGAATCCAAAACCTTTAATTTCAAAGCCACGGAGCAGGAGCGTACAGACCTTGCCCGCCGCATGGGCCTGATCTCAGTGGAATCGGCGCAGGCTAGCGTTACGGTTCAACGTGTTAGCGGCGGTCTGATCCACGCGATGGGCATAATACGCGCCGATTTGACCCAAAGCTGCGTCGTCAGCCTCGGGCCGGTGCCGGCAAAGATCGAAGATGAATTCGAAGGCTGGTTCGGCGACAAGGACAAAGCCCTGTCCTTCGCCAAGGCCCGCAACGAGCGGGAAGCGAAGAAGGCCCATACCGAACTGGAGATTCTGGAAGAATCGGTAGACCCCGAGCCTATCGTGAACGGCAAGATCGATCTGGGCGAACTGGCTACACAATATTTGAGCCTGGCGCTGGACCCGTATCCGCGCGCCGAAGGCGTTTCCAGCCAGTATATCGTGCCGGAAGGCGACAAGGACAAAGAGGGCGCGGAGCTGCGCCGCAACCCGTTCGAGGCGCTCAAAGACTGGAAAGAGAACCGTTAAGGGATTGATTTAAAACAAAAGCGCATTTTGGGGCGTTAACTTTTGTCTAGTTCGTTCCGCGTGTTTTTTGTTTTCAAAGGTTAATGTTGGCCAACAAAAAGGCGCCCAAGGGCGCCGCTAAAGACAGCATAACATAGGCTACGGAAAAACGGCGGATTTTAATCTTTTCCTTGCACCGTGGCCGGATTTTATGTATCACCACCTCCAGAATTCAAATTAAGGACCAAGACAATGGCTGTACCTAAGAAGAAAACGAGCAAATCCAAGCGCAACATGCGCCGTTCGCACCACGCGCTGACCGCAACCAACTGGGTTGAGGATGCAAAGTCCGGCGAACCAGTTCGTCGTCACCACATCGACCTGAAATCCGGCACGTACAAAGGCCGTCAGGTTCTGGAAGCACGCGACTAATTGACAAAGAACATTCAAGCTGCGAGTTTTGGTTGTTGTAACCAAGCTCGCAGTTTTTTATTTAGCCCAACTCCATGACATACAGCCAGACGATTGCCCTCGATGCGATGGGCGGGGATTACGGGCCGGACGTTATCGTTCCGGGCGCTGCGCAGGCGTTGGCGCAAATCGCAGGCACAAAATTCATCTTCTTTGGCGACGAATCCAAAATAGCGCCCGTGCTGGCAAAGCATGCCGCGCTTAAAGCCGTCAGCGAAATCGTACACACCGAAAAGAAAATCTCTTCATCCGATTCCGTGTCCTCCGCAATCCGCGCGAGCAAGGATTCGTCGATGCGCCTTGCAATCGAGTCCGTGAAAGACGGGCGTGCCGATTCCGTTATATCGGCGGGCAACACCGGTGCGTTGATGGCGCTGTCGAAAATGATTCTAAAGACGCTGCCCGGTATCGAGCGTCCTGCGATTGCGAGCGTCATGCCGAACGCGACCGGATCGAGCGTGATGCTTGACCTCGGCGCGAACCTTGAGTGCGATGCCGAAGTGTTGGTGCAATTCGCGCTGTTGGGTTCGACCTATGCGCGCGTGGTGCGCAACATCGAAACGCCGACGGTCGGTATTTTGAATGTCGGCACCGAAGAGATGAAGGGGCATGAGGAAGTGCGCGATGCCGCCGCCATCCTTTCATCCATCAAATTCCACGGCAAATACCATGGTTTCGTGGAAGGCAACGACATTACCAAAGGCACCGTCGATGTTATCGTCACCGACGGGTTCACGGGCAATGTCGCATTGAAAACGGCGGAAGGCGTGGGCAAGCTGTCCTCGCAATTCCTGAAAGACGCGTTCAAATCCAGCCCGCTGGCCATACTCGGTTATCTGCTTGCGCGCGGCGCTATGAACAAGCTGAAGAGCAAACTCGATCCATCCAAGTATAACGGCGGCATGTTCCTTGGCCTTGATGGTGTGGCAGTGAAAAGCCATGGCAGCAGCAACATAGATGGAACCGCAAATGCAATCCTTGTTGCGGCAAATCTGGTTCACAACGGGTTCAACAAGCGCGTGGCCGCAGAAATTCAAGAAGTCATGGCGCAGGGCGCGCTTCAAAAACAACAAGAAGAAAAGACGGCAGCGCAATGACACGCAAGGCTTATATCTCGGGCACGGGTTCGTACCTGCCGGAAAGAATCCTGACCAATGCCGACCTCGAAAAGATGGTCGACACGACCGATGAATGGATCGTGCAACGCAGCGGCATCAAAGAGCGCCGTATTGCGGCTGAAAACGAAACCACCGCCGACATGGCGATCAAGGCTGCGCGCAAGGCGATAGAGGCGGCGGGCCTTTCCCCGGAGCAGATCAACGGAATCATCGTGGCCACCACCACACCGGACACGACATTTCCCGCCGTGGCGGTAAAGGTGCAAGCCGCGCTCGGCATCCCGCCGTGCCTCGCATTCGATGTTCAGGCCGTCTGCAGCGGATTTGTATATGCGATTTCCACCGCCAACGCCTTTATCAGAACCGGCGCGGCCAATTGCATCCTGGTGATCGGTGCGGAGAAAATGTCTTCCATCGTTGACTGGAACGACCGCGCCACGTGCGTTTTGTTTGCAGACGGCGCCGGCGCCGTGGTTCTGGAAGAGCGCAACGCGCCGGACGACGAAGGCCTTGAAGGGCAGGGCATTCATTCAACGCACATGTATGCGAACGGCGAAGGCAAAGACCTTTTATATGTCGATGGCGGCGTGAGCACTTCGGGCGATGCCGGGCACATCAAAATGGAAGGCAAGGAAGTTTTCAAATACGCCGTGAAATATCTGGCCGAAATTGTCGGCGAGGTTCTGGCGCAAAACCGCATTCATCCCGATGCCATCGACTGGCTGGTGCCGCATCAGGCAAACATCCGCATCATTGAATCGACGGCGAAGAAGCTCGACATGCCGATGGAAAAAGTTGTTGTGACCATTGATCGTCACGGCAACACATCGGCGGCTTCCATTCCGCTCGCATTGGATGAAGCCGTGCGCGATGGCCGTATCAAGCGCGGGCAGATGGTGCTGATCGAGGCCATGGGCGGCGGTCTTACATCTGACTCTAATACACAACAGACTCTGCCGACGACACGCCAAGTGGGTGTGTAGAGGTGGTGGGGCTAGGAGAAA
>JAPJRC010000035.1 GCA_030824805.1 Micavibrio sp. | reverse complement strand
AAACCATGCGTAAACCCCTTCTGTCCCTCGCCGTTATCGCCGCTAGCGCCGCCGTGCTTGTTGCCTGTGCCGAAACGAACACGTTGCCGCCGGGCAAGTATGAAAGCTCTTCCAGCTCTGTTTCCCGCGATGGCACCAAAACCACGGTCGATAAGGAAACCAACGTGTATTACGACCGCGATGGTAACAAGAAGACCCAGGTGAAGACGGAAAGCACCACCGACCCCAAAGGTCTTTTCAATAAGCAAAAGACAGAATCCGTTAAGACCTACGACTAATACGGCCAAAACCGGTTGGCTTTAAAGGCCTGCCAGCATTGGCGGGCCTTTTTGCTTGCGGGAATGCGCCTGTTTTGGGAATATCCCTTTGCAATTAAAGGAAAAGCCATGAATCAGGATCAAATAGCTGCCAAAGCCGCCAAAATCTTACTCGAAACAAAAGCCGTCATGGTGAACATAGAAGATCCTTTCACCTATACGTCCGGGAAAAGAGGCCCGGTCTATGTTGATTGCAGACGTTTGATATCTTTTCCGGATGCGCGCAGCGCGTTGATGGATTTCGGCGCAGGCATTCTTAAAGATCTGAATGTGGATTATGTGGCTGGCGGTGAAACCGCAGGCATACCTTACGCGGCCTTCATTGCAGAACGTTTGAAAAAACCCATGCTCTACATCCGCAAGAAACCCAAAGGCTTTGGCCGTATGTCGCAAATCGAAGGATATATGGAAGAAGGCAATCCGCATGTCGCCCTGATCGAAGACGTGCAGAATTTTGGCGTGAGCGTAAAAGTTTTCGTCGATGCGCTGCGTTCTGCGGGTGCGAAAATCGAACATCTGTTCGTGATTTTCCAGCACGGCCATGAAAGCAGCCAGCAGAACATGCGCGACATGGGCATTACTTTGCATGCTTTGACCAGTTGGAAAGACATTCTCAAAGTGGCAAAAGAAGAAAAATATTTCGACGATCAAACCGCCGCCTCCGTCGAGGCATATCTTCAAAATCCCGATCAATGGGCACAGGAACGCGGCTTTACGGCTGTGTTAAAAGAACAAGCATGAAAATACATTTTCACGCCGCAGAAACAATACGCGCCCGGGATGCTTACGGCACGTTGACTGCCAAGTACGGGCAAGTTAGAAGCGAAGCCTGCGAAGTTATCGTCGTTCTTGGCGGCGACGGCACTATGCTGGAAGCGCTTCATAAGACAGAAAATCTGGACAAGCCTGTATACGGCATGAATTTCGGGTCCGTTGGATTCCTGATGAACCCGTATTACGACGGTGACGTCATAGAACATCTTAAAAAGGCCGTGTCTGTAGAAATACATCCTTTAAAGATGAGAGCCATCGACACGCAGGGTGGTGTGCATGAAGCCGTCGCATATAACGAAGTATCCCTGCTCCGTGAAACACGCCAAACTGCGCGCCTGAAAATATCCGTCGACAATGTCGAGCGCATCCCAGAACTGGTTTGCGATGGAATCCTTCTCGCAACACCGGCGGGCAGTACGGCATATAACCTTTCCGCCCATGGCCCGATCCTGCCGTTATCGTCAAACATGCTGGCGTTAACACCCATAAGCGCGTTCCGGCCCCGTCGCTGGCGCGGCGCATTGATACCATCAAACCTCAAGGTCAGAATTGATGTCATAGAGGGCGACAAACGTCCTGTCAGCGCGACAGCGGACTCAAACGAATTCCGAGATATTGTCAGTGTTGATATTCACCAATCGACATCGATCGGACGCACGATGTTGTTCGATCCGGATCACCATCTCGAAGAACGTATCTTAAAAGAGCAGTTTATTTCCTAGTGCTTGTGGCCGGAATGGTCTGTGTCTTTTGTAACGGTTACAAAAGGCGCAGGCGATTTCAAATCACGCCATTGCTGCGTCCCTTCCGGTATTTCCGTCCACTTGTGTTCGCCCTGCTCGCAAGTTTGCGTAACCGGAAACCACAATGTCTTCGACTCGTCCGGCAATTTCACAACAATACCGAACTCATCGTAATAAGCATCTTCCAGAGGGCCGCCACGCCATATGATTTCATCGAATTGTTCGGTGGCCGTTTTTCCGTGACCAGCAGGTACAGGCTTTTCAAGTTTTGATTTTTTTATTTCGATCGTCCATCCCGGTTTGGCTTGCGGTTTCAGAACGACGATGCCCGCCGGAATTTTTATGCTAACCGCCACGGTAGCGCTGCCATCACATCCATGGCTGATACGAAAATCCGTCTGGAAATATGCGCCCCCTGTCCCCGTGTTGGGGTTCGCCGTCACATGCGCGTTTGCGGACACAGGCAACAACCCGCACAGCGCGGCCAAAAAGATCAGTGGTTTTTTCATGATTATCCCCGCGGATTTTTCGGCGGCGTTTTGTTTACGGCGCGAAGTCGGCGCTCACGCGCAAGTTCGTTCTCGATACCTTCCAGACCGGCCGCAAGCTTTTCATCCACCGCGCCGCCCGTCATGATGCCTGTCTCGGGAACAAGTCCCAGACGCTTTGCGATTTCCTGATATCCTTCGACGACGTTGCCAAGGTCCTGGCGGAAACGATCCTTGTCCAGTTTCTCACCGGTTTTGAGGTCCCACAGGCGGCAATTGTCCGGCGATATTTCATCGGCCAGGATAATATACAACTCGTCGTATTCACCCCACAGGCGCCCGAACTCTAACTTGAAATCGACAAGGCGCAATCCGATCCCGCTGAACAAACCGTTCAGGTAATCGTTCACGCGGTATGCCTGCCCCACCATCTCGTCTATTTCGAAAGGGTCGGCCCATCCAAACGTGAAGATGTGATGCTCGTTTACGAGCGGATCGCCAAGACCGTCTTTCTTGAAATTGAATTCAATGATCGGTGCGGGCAACAACGTGCCTTCTTTAACATTCAAACGGCTGCACAGCGATCCGGCGGCGACGTTGCGCACAACCAGTTCAAGTGGGATCATCTCAACCTGACGGACAAGCTGTTCGCGCATGTTAAGACTTTTGAGGAAATGGGTCGGCACGCCTATCTGCTCGAGGCGCGTCATCAAATGCGCGGAGATACGATTGTTGAGAACACCTTTACCCGCGATGCTGGCCTTTTTGGTGCCGTTCATTGCGGTTGCATCGTCCTTGAAGTACTGGATAAACGTCCCCGGCTCCGTGCCCTCATACAGGATCTTGGCTTTGCCTTCGTAGATGACTTTCCGGCGGCTGAACATGCTTGCCATAACTTTCTCTTTTTGAATTCCCCTTCATATAACAATGGATTGAAAATTGCGCAAATGGTAGTAATTTGCCCCATCAGTACGCTTTAACCGGAGGATAAGATTAATGACCGACATGAACGATCGCGAAAAGAATTTTGAAAACAAATATGCATTAGATCAGGAAGTTATGTTCCGCATCGAAGCACGCGCTTGTAAGCTATTCGGCCTTTGGCTGGCCGAGCAGGCCGGTCTTCCCGAAGACGAAGCAAAAGTTTTCGCGGGCTCGGTTATTTCTGCCAATCTTGACGCACCCGGCTTTGAAGATGTTATCGCTGCAGTCATGCCTTTTATTGCAGAAAAAGGCCTGGATCTGTCCGAACATGCCACAAACGCAAAACTTATGGGTTTTGTGGAAATTGCGCGCACCCAGATCATGGAAGAAAAGGCGCAACACTAAGCTGTTGTTTATTCTCTAATTTCAAAAACAGGCTCTCTTTTATAAGGAAAGCCTGTTTTAAGCTATTCCCTATTTACGGGAATTGATGCTATTGTTGAAACATAATTAAGCAATCCTAACTACTATGAGAAGAAGCCTGAAAAGGCCTTAGGGAAAGCGGGAGCGTTTTTATGGCTATGGAAGCACAGACTATCATCGACATGATACGCGAAGGCATTCCCGGCGCGGATGTGCGTCTCGAAGATCTTCGGGGAGATGGGGACCATTACGCCGCGCATATCACTTCGAGCGCATTCAAAGGATTGAGCCGCGTTCAGCAACACCAACTGGTTTACAAGGCTTTACAAGGCAAGATGGGCGGAGAATTGCACGCCCTTGCCATTCAGACATCGGTTCCGAAAGAATAGGACTAAGGGGGCAACATGGAAAACATCGTATTCGAAAGAATAAAAAAAGAAATCACAGACAATGATGTCGTCCTTTATATGAAAGGCACGGCGGTGTTTCCGCAATGCGGTTTCTCTGCCGCAGTGGTACAGGTGCTCTCTCAGCTCGGCGTCGCCTTCAAGGATGTGAACGTGCTCGAAGACGCAACGATACGTCAGGGCATCAAGGATTTCACACAATGGCCGACCATTCCGCAGCTTTACATCAAAGGCGAGTTCGTGGGCGGGTGCGACATCGTGAAGGAAATGTTCATCAGCGGAGAGCTGCAGGATCTTCTGCGCGAAAAAGGCGTGGCGTTTAAAGCAGCCGCCTAATTCAACTTACATTATCGAGAATAAAAAAATGCTGCGTTACATACGCGGCAATTTTGCATCTTTATAGACGTTGCAAGACATCATGAGGCCAAAACCGATGATAACGGTCATCATCGCCGTGCCGCCGTACGACATCATGGGGAACGGCACGCCGACAACAGGGATCAAGCCCATGACCATCGACACGTTGATGAAAATATAAATCGAAAAATTGACCATCAAACCGAACGCCATTAAACGCCCGAACGCATGGCGGCACCGCATGGCGATCCAGCCGCCATAAGCGAGAATAACGCCAACCAAAAGCAAGATAAACACACCGCCGAAGAAACCCCACTCTTCCACCCACATGGTGAAGATGAAGTCTGTGTGTTTTTCAGGAAGGAAGCTCAGGTGGCTTTGCGTGCCTTTCAGGAAACCCTTCCCTTCCCAGCCGCCCGAACCCAGCGCGATCTTCGATTGCGTGATGTGGTAGCCCGCGCCCAGCGGATCGCGGTCAGGATCAAGGAATGTGAGGACGCGTTTCTTTTGATAGTCATGCAAAAGAAGCCAGCCCATAGGCGCGGCGCATGCGGCAGCCACAGCGCCCGCAATGAATATCCACATAGGCGCACCGGCGATAAAAAACATGGCTATACCCGCCATAACGATAACGCCTGATGTTCCAAGGTCTGGCTGTGCCGCCACGAGCAGGAACGGCGCAATGAGGAAGGAAGCGCCGATCGCAAGAAAACGCAAATTCTTCATATCTTCGCTTGTGGCCGAATGGAAATACCGCGCGAGCGCCATGACGACGGCAATTTTCATCAGCTCGGACGGCTGGATTTGCAGAGGTCCGATCTTGATCCAGCGCTGCGCGCCCATTCCGATATGTCCGGTGATATCAACGACAAGCAACAGGAACAGGCAGATAAAATATACCGGATAAGCAATCCTGTACCATATGCGTATGTCGATCAACGCGATGATGATCATCCCCACGGCAAAGACGCAGAAGCGTGGAATTTGCTTCGACGCCCATGGATCGAGACTCCCCCCTGCCGCTGAATACAAAGCCGTGAAACCCACGGAGGCCAGCAGTGTAATCAGGAACACCAGCCCCCAGTTGATAAATTTGAGGCGCTGGAAAATATTCGCTTCGCTAGGCAAATGAAGGTTAGCCAAAATCTTTCCCCTTCTCCAGAATTACGGGTTCCGCTACCATCGGTTTCGATCCGGGGTCACGTTGCTGGGCCAGCGTTAAAAGATCGCGCACGATGGGCGCTGCGGCGCTAGACCCGCCTACGCCGTGTTCCACCACGACCGCACATGCATAACGCGGATTGTTCATGGGGGCGTAGCCGACAAACAAAGCGTGGTGGCGGAACTGCCATGGCAGATCCTCGTTCTTCACGCCTGCGGCACGCTCCTGCTTCGTAATACGCTTAACCTGCGCGGTTCCGGACTTTCCACCCATTTCCATGCCGGGCTCTTTGATACGGGCTGCATATGCGGTACCGCGCTCGTGGTTACAAACCTGCTCCATGCCGCGCATGACAATTTCTACGTGGTGTGGATTGAGGTTTATATTCTCCCATTCGGGGCGCGGCACCGGTTGACCGCCTATATTTCCAGTAAGCCAGGGCTTTACGGCCTTACCGCCATTTACGATGCGCGATGTCATGACAGCAAGCTGCATGGGGGTTGCCAGCATATAACCCTGACCGATGCTTGCGATAACCGTTTCGCCCTGATGCCAGCCTTCGTTGAAGCGCTTTTTTTTCCACGCCTCGTCCGGCACAAGACCAGCACGCTCTTCCTTAAGTTCCATTTCAAACTTCGTGCCAAGACCGAGACGCTTCGCCATATCGGCCAGGCGTTTGATGCCAAGTTCCGTAGAGAGCTTGTAGAAGTAAACGTCGCAAGACTGTGACAACGCGGAGACAACATTCACAGTGCCGTGCCCGCCTTTTTTCCAGCAGTGGAAACGCCCGTTACCAAAATCATAATGACCGGGACAGAAGGTCGATGTGTGCTCCGTTACGACGCCCGCTTCCAATGCAGCGAGCGCGGTGATCATCTTGAACGTCGAGCCCGGCGGGTATTGTCCGGCCACGGCCTTGTTGGTAAGCGGGAACGTTATGTCGGATCGCAATTCTTCGTAGCGTTCGTGACTGATACCGCCTGTAAAGTAATTCGGATCATAGGCGGGATAGGATGCAAGCGCATACACTTCTCCGGAATGCACATCCATGACAACAGCGGACGCGCTGCGGTGTTCAGCCATACGCTGCATGGCAAAACGTTGTAATTCCGCGTCTATGCTGAGGACCACGCGCTCGCCGTCCGTGGATTTCATGTTACGGAGTTCACGCACCTCTCGACCGACAACATTCACTTCCACTTCCGAACTGCCGGCCTTTCCGCGCAAGAAGCTGTCCAGTGTCTTTTCTATTCCGGATTTTCCGACCTGAAAGTCAGGCAAGGTCAGCAACGGGTCTTTGTCTTCTTCCTGATCCTTCTTGCTGGCTGTGCCGACATAGCCGATCAAATGCGCGGCGGCATCTGCAAACGGATAATGGCGCACCTCTCCCGTATCGATGCTCATGCCCGGAAGATCGGGTATGTTAACTTCAACAGTGGCAACCTCTTCCCATGTCAATTCATCCGCGACTTCCAGCGGTGTATAGGAAGGCGAGCGCTTGGCAAGCTTACGCACCTTTTCAAGTTCACTGTCATCGAGTTTGATGAGTGTTTGCAAATGCGCCAACGATTGCTCCAGATCATCTGTTTGTTCGGGAACAACAAGGACACGGAAATTTTTATTGTTCACAGCGAACGGCACGCCGAAACGGTCTACAATCTGGCCACGCGCCGGCGCCATCATTTTAAGATTGATGCGGTTACTTTCCGCCAGCGTTTTATAACGATTGCCTTCTACGATCTGCAGCCATGCGAGACGTCCGCCCAGCAATGCAAGAAACCCTGCCTGAAACGCACCGACGATAAAGGCACGGCGTGTAAAACCTGCGGCGCGGTCGCTGTCTTTCTCCAATGCCATTTCCCTACCTCACAGACCGGAGCGCGTTGCTGTCCATCGGCAATAATCTGTGTACGCCGAGAAGAACAAGAGACGCCATGGGAAACATAAGAAGGCTAAGCAGTGCAGCCACCAGCATTTGTACAAGGCTTGCCGCCGGAACAAATTCAAAATTCTTAAGCGACATCAAAAGCCAGAAGATAAGTGTATAGGCCAAAGAAAGAATGCCAAAGCCGAGCCACACCATCACGTAAGGCTGTCCCATCATAAACAGGCGCGAGCGGCGCACGATGCTTTGCAATCCCACCAGCACCAGCGCGCTCAATCCCAGCGGAAGGTCGGCCAGAAAATCAAGTATCAGGCCCAGCGCAAACGTGTAACCAACCGGCATGACGGTCGGACGATAAATCGCCCAATAATATACAGCCATCAAAAGAAAGAACGGTTTGAAATCGCCCGCGTGCGGCATCGAAAAACTAACGACGTTCAAAAGCAGGAATAGGATAATCACGCCCTGCGCCAGAAGCAGACGCATCGCCCAGTTGACGAATTCAAAGGATAGCGATTGGAACATGGAAAAGTTTTAGAACATCCGGATCGAAAAGTCGCGTGAAATCCGCAACAAATCAATCGAGAGAAACGCCGCCTTCGATGAGGTTTGGGTCTTCCGGATAGTCGACAATACGCACATGTGTGATGCGTGAAATATCGGAATATGGTCTTACATATGGCTCGCCGTCTTCGCCTATTTCAACAACGCCGATAGGGAGACCCGGCATAAACATGCCGCCGTTTCCGGACGTTATAATACGCGCGCCATTCTTGATATCGCTATCATCGGGAAGATATTTCAGCACCGGAAGATCGGTGTTCAGACCGGTCATGATGGCCTTCTGGCGACGGCCTTCAATCATGACAGGCACACGCGAGTTCACGTCGGTGAGCAACAGAACGCGGGCCGAGCTGCGTCCCGATTCAATGATGCGGCCCACGAGCCCGTCACCGGACATGACCGCCTGCCCTTTTTGCACGTTGTCGTCCTGACCGGCGGATACGATCGCGCTCTTGACGAAGGCATTGCCGGAATCGCCAATCACACGCGCCGTGATGAAACGGTGCATAGGATCAGGTTTGACGTTCAAAAGAGCATGCAGAGACTGGTTTTCGGATTCCAGCATCAAGGCTGTCTGGTACCATTCGCGAAGGCGGACATTTTCTTCACGCAGCTGCGCGTTTTCAGCGCGGAGTTCGGACAGGCCGGTGACGCTCTCGGTCATGGCGGCGACCTGGCGGAAGGGCTCGCTTAAAACAATCAGAACAGGGCTGGCGATATCGGATACGGAATTGCGTATGCCGCCGAATACGCCCGGGCGTACAAAAGACACGGTCAGGAGCAGCGTAGCGGCAAGCATAAAAATGACAGAAGCGTGGCCGCTTCCAAGGAACTGGAAGGGAGAAAACTGGACGTGGACTTTGCTGCGGCTGCGGCGTTTCACTTTGTTCCCCGGCTGGCTTAAACACGGTGATTCTACACCTGTACAAAAACCTTATAGTCACTTCGTTAATTTTATAGAAAAAACCCGCGCCCTTCAACGCGTTATCAACGTCTTTTTGTAAAAAGAGGCTTAATAAGCGCCGACGAGGACGTTCTTGAGGGTCTTCATCTCTTCCAATGCATGTCCTGTGCCAAGTGCAACGCAGGAAAGCGGATCGTCCGCGATGGTCACGGCAAGGCCGGTTGCATGGCGGAGCACGAGATCAAGGTTTGACAAGAGCGCACCGCCGCCGGTCAGGACAATCCCCTTCTCGACGATGTCGGCGGCCAGTTCCGGCGCCGTGTGCTCAAGAGCAACTTTTACACCCTCGATGATTTGTCCGACCGGTTCGGCCAGAGACTCGGCCATCTGGCGCTCGGTGATCACGATTTCCTTCGGCACACCGTTCATCAGGTCGCGGCCTTTGATTTCCATCGTACGGCCTTCACCATCAGCCGGAATGCAAGCGGAACCGATTTGCTTTTTAATGCGCTCGGCCGTGCTTTCACCGATCAGAAGCGAATGAACGCGGCGGATATAGGCAATAATGGCTTCATCCATTTTGTCCCCGCCAACGCGCACCGAACGCGCGTAGACGATGCCGCCCAAGGAGATAACAGCAACCTCGGTCGTGCCGCCGCCAATATCGACAACCATGGAACCCGTGGCTTCCATGACCGGAAGGCCGGCGCCGATAGCTGCGGCCATTGGCTCTTCGATCAAATGTACTTCGGATGCGCCGGCGCTTTCGGCGGCTTCCTGGATCGCGCGGCGTTCAACGGCGGTGGAGCCTGACGGCACGCAGATAATCATTTTCGGCGACACGAACGAGCGGCGGTTGTGCACCATCCGGATGAATTCCTTGATCATCGCTTCGGTAACTTCGAAGTCCGCTATAACACCATCGCGCAGCGGGCGCATGGCGGTGATATTCCCCGGCGTACGGCCCAGCATCTGTTTCGCGCGGTTGCCGACGGCCAGAACCTTTTTCTTACCGTTCTCGTTGGCGATCGCAACCACGGAAGGCTCATTGAGGACGATCCCCTGATCGCGCACGTACACCAGCGTGTTGGCGGTGCCCAGATCGATTGCCATATCGGCGGACATAAACCCAAAGAGCTTTGAAAACATTAGCTTTTTTCCGGAACTTACAGATATTTCGTTTAAGGATAAGGAGATATAGCAAAGATAAGATCTTAGCGCATCAAGGAATTTCGGCTTTTCCCCGCCTGAAAATCAGCAAAACAAAAAAGCCCGTAAACGCATTTACGGACTTTCCCACTCCCAATAATCGGGGAATTAATATTAGCCTTGGCGGGCTTTGTAGCGCTTGTTCACCTTGTTGATGACATAGATGCGGCCACGGCGACGGATAACCTTGCAGTTACGGTCGCGTTTTTTGATTGTTTTCAACGAGTTAACGATCTTCATAATCTTATCTTCCGGTCAGGATTCTTAAATTCAGGCCGGACAATAACCAAAAGCCGCGAACCTTGTCAAGGCTTCGTTAAAAGCCCCCTGTCACATACATATACATGACTATTATATATGCCAGATGCGTGAAGTTATGGGCTTCCTGGTCGGCACCAAGGGTCCACCAGAAGATCGTATCCTTGGGCTGCCAGCCTTTTTTGTATGTGTAATAGCCTTTCACGCGGTCGATAAGGGAATGAACCCCGAAATCAACCGCGGCCAGCCACCAAAGGGCGGGGGTAAAAATCAGCACAATAACAAGTGTGCCCAACGCGTGAATGGCCGAATGGGTGAAAAGCGCCTTGTACCCCTCCTGCCCTGGCTTGCCTTTCATCAAAGCCATCCAATCCGTTTGCAGCAGAAAGTCGCAGGCGAAATGCTTCAAGCGGAACAGGGAATACAAAATGACGAGAGACAGAGGATCCATGAATTAATGCCAAAAAGATAATATACAAAACATGCCTACGCACGCGTATTAAGTATGCCTTTGCAAAGTTGCAAATCCAAGTTCGAATAAGAATAAAGGCTGGATTTCATTTCGATTTTTAAGCATCGTTAACCATCCTATAACCGTTTTCTATGCATAGTGTTTGCTGGACCATCACCACCGTAACACCCTTACGTATAAAGCGAACCTATGGAAGCCAATCAGACGCTCAAGACATTCAAGGCCGGTGACATCATCATGCGTCAAGGCGAAGATGGAGATTGCGCCTATATTATTGAAAAAGGCCGCGTGGAAATTCTGATCGAAAAATCCAATGGCACCATCCAGCGTGTCGGCACACGCGGCGCCGGCACCATCATCGGCGAGATGGCTGTTGTCGACAATGAACCGCGCATCGCAACGATCAAAGCAATGGAAGATTGCGCCCTGCTCGAAATAACCAAAGAAGATTTTGTGCGACGTCTCAAAAATGCCGATCCGGTATTACAAATTACAACACAGGTTATCCTGACCCGTTATCGCGATATGATGACACGCGCGGCGATCCTGAACGAAGTTGGTGCCTATCCCACACCCGAAGATCTTGAACGCGAATATGTCGAGCAGGCGAACGCTGTTGAAACCATCAAGATGGCGAATGAATTCCGTGCGGCGATCGGCACCGAACAATTGTCTTTGCATTACCAACCAATCATGAATTTAACCACCGGCAAGGTGGACGGCTTCGAAGCGCTTATGCGCTGGAATCACCCGGAAAAAGGCCCTATTTCACCGGCCGTCTTTATTCCTGTTGCCGAAGACACAGGCCTTATTGTGGAGGCGAGTCGCTGGGCCTTGCGCGAAGCGTGCCGTGCCTTGAAACGGATTGAGGGTAAAGTCGGTCTTGACCGTGACTTGTTCATGAGCGTGAATTTTTCTTCGACTGATTTTGCCGAAGAGAATTTTCTGGATCAGCTCTACACGATTTTGAGCGAAACAGACGTCGCACCAAACAAGGTGCATCTGGAAATCACGGAACGCCTTTTGATGAACCAGCCGCAAAATGCAAAAGACACTTTAAGCCTGTGTCGCAAAGCCGGGCTAGGCATTTCGATCGACGACTTTGGAACGGGATACTCTTCCCTTTCCTACCTCCATTACTACCCTATCGATACGCTGAAAATCGACCAGAGCTTCGTGCGCAACATGATGGCGGACAAGACTTCTCTGGAGCTTGTCAAATCAATCATATCGTTGGGCAAGAACATGAACATGAATATCATTGCCGAAGGCGTCGAACACGCTGAGGAAGCCGATATGCTTCATTCCATGGGATGCGAACGCGCCCAAGGGTATCATTTCTCTCGCCCGCATTCCGAAAAAGACATAACCGACAAGCTGATCGAATGGGCCAAGGTGCGCAAGCTCGCATAAGCAGCATTTTCGATAAAATTTTCGCAATTTTTTAAAGCTTTTTAAGCCTTTGCAGGTACACTGGTAAGGTTGCAAACGGTTATTTGCATTATAATTCATTGATATTGACGAATTTATAAGCTGGGGTTTGGGGATAATCATGGCACGCGCACAGGGAACCGGGTCCGGATCTGCGGACCAGAACAATGCCGAACTGACGTTTCAGGCCGAAAGCGCCACGCGCATCGACCTTCCCAACACAGATTTTATCGCCGACGCCGCCATGACACGCGAAGGCGACGACCTTATCTTGCAAACTCCGGATGGCGATGTAGCGGTTATAGAAGGTTATTTCGCCGCAGATCCCGCCCCTGTCCTGCATGCGCCGGACGGATCTGTCCTCACCCCCAATCTGGTAGAGGCATTCGCCAGATCGCCTATGGAATTCGCGGCCAATGAAACCGCCACGGACCAAAGCCCTGTGGGCGCCGTCGAGGAAGTCAAAGGCAATGCAACGGTCACGCGCGCAGACGGCACGGTTGAAACCATAACCAACGGCACGCCTATATATCAGGGCGATATCGTACAAACGGACGCGGAAGGCGCCGTCAACATTGTATTTATAGACGAAACCAGCATGGCGATCAGCGCGAACGCGCGTCTTGCCATCGATCAATATAGTTACGACCCGTCGACAGAAAGCGGCACGACAAACTTCTCCGTTCTTCGCGGCCTGTTTGTATTTACCAGCGGTCTTATAGGGCGTGACGATCCGGACGATGTGAAGATCGATACACCTGTCGGCTCTATCGGCATACGCGGCACAATCATTGCCGGTGAAATTATCCCCGGCGGCGAAAGCAATATTTCCGTGCTTGAAGGTGCGATCGTTATCAAGAACGGTGTTAGCGAAGTCACACTTTCAGAACAATTTGAAACCGTCCGCCTGTCCGGCTTCGATCAGCCCATGCAGGATATCGGCGTTGTTCCGGCATCTGAGATCAGCACGAAGTTCAGCACCGTCAGCAATGTAAACCCGTCTCTCTTCTCGATGATCAACGAGGCTGTCAAAGAACAATCCGTTGCGCCTGCACCAGAAGCACCGAAAACGGAAGCCGCGCCTGAACCAACATCGTCCAACACGAACGAGACTCAACAGCCGGTAAACGAGCCGCAAAGCCAGGCCCCGCAAACAGTGCCAACACCTGCCATCGCATCGGAACAAGCGCCTGCACCGTCCATGGCACCAGATGTTTTCACAACAATAGATTCTTCTGTACCTACGCTTGATACATCTTCGTTGACGGGCCTTCCCTCTTCGCAAACGATTGCCGGACAACCCGCCACAGGGCTTACAGGGTCAAATCCTGTCACGGCCCCTGCGGTTACCGCACCTTCTATAGCTACAGCAATGCCAGCGGCAACGAATGCCCCCTTTACGGCATCGCAATCAAGCGCATCGCCCGCTCCGGTGGTTACAGAACCGGCGCAACAGCCACCGCCATCGGTCATTGGTACATCGCCGACGACGCCGACAACGCCGACGGCACCAACCGTTACTTTCTCGGGCGGCACTATAAACGATGTTTCTGCTGCAAACACCGTGGTGGGACAAATTACAGGCACCGCCGGCGCAATTACCGGCTATACATTCACAAACGGCACAACGGTTTCAAACGATGGCTACTATCAGATAGTCGGAACCGGCGCTAACGCAAACGTTGTTCTTACATCGGCCGGGGCTGCACAACTTGCATCGAGCCTCAGCACCATACAGCTTGGTGGGCTTACGATTACGGCGACATATAGTGATGGCACGACGACGACAAGCAATTACGGTGTAACGGTCGTAGATTCCAATAGCATTGTGGTTGACTTCAGTGCGAACCCGCATGGCGTAAGCATCATCAGCGACAACTTTACGGGCGGAAACAATCTGGGCTACAGCATCACCGCTCTTGGCGACACAAACAATGACGGTTTTGATGATTTTATCGCCAGCAACAATTCCACCATAGCGGGCCAGAACCATCTCTACAGCTTTCAAGGTCGCACAGCATTTTTACCGAGCGGGAACGTCACATCGACCGTCACCGCAACACCCCCTATTCCCACGCTGAGCGGCGACACCAGCCAGACCGTGGTTGCCGGTATCGGCGATTTCAATGGCGATGGTATAGAAGACTATGTGGTCGGCCAATACGGCACGGACTCTTCCGTTGCCGGTTCGGGTAACGCCTTGATTATCAATGGTGCGAACCCTGCAAACAGCATTCGTTTCACAACCGGCCTGACCAGCGGCGCCGATGTCGGTTACGCCGTGAGTGGCGTAGGCGATATGAACAATGACGGTTACGCCGATGTCGTTATTGGCGCCCCGGGTATTGATAGCGCCTATTTCGTTGCAGGTGGCACAACAAGCTGGACACCGCCGATTACGACGGGCAACGCCTTTGGCGGCACGGCAGGATCGGAATTCGGCAGAAGTATCACGGGTCTCGGCGATTTTAACGGCGACGGATATTCCGATTATGCCGTTGGTGCCACATCCGATGACACAGGTGCAACCAACGGCGGCCGTGTTCATATATACGGCGGCAACGCAGCGATGACGGTAGGTGCTGCCATAGGATCTGTAACAGGTTCAACCGCCAATCAGGCGTTCGGGATGGATATATCATCCGCAGGCGACGTGAATGGCGATGGCAGAACAGACCTGTTCGTCATCGGAAACACAGGTGCCAGCCTTGTATTCGGCACCGACGGTACGGCTTCGCGAAACGTAAACTTCGAAGTGACGTCAAATTACACGGTGCTTGGCGGCGGCGGTGTGGGCGATGTAAACGGCGATGGATTCGATGACTTCGCAATCTCTTTAGGCAATGCCACGGGTTCTAAAACTTATGTCGTGTTCGGACGCGACTTTGCATCGAACGTCACATACGATCTGAACTTTTTCAAAGACGGCGAAAACGCGGTTGAAATACAATATGCAGGTGCAAACAACACCAGCAAACTGGAAATAAGCGCTATCGGGGATACCAATGGCGATGGGTACGATGATTTCGCCATCGGCCTTCCCGATGCAAACGGGGCGTCTGCAGGCAATGGCGGCATAGCCGTTTTTTACGGAAGAGATACCGGCCAGGTTACAGCGGGACTAAGCGCGACCGCAGATGACCAGAAACTCGTAGGCACCGCTGGTAATGACACATTTTACGACGGAAATCATGATGGCATCAGCATGCGCGGCGGTGCGGGCAGCGATGTGTTCCGCATCAGCAACACGAATTTCCTCGGCATCGATGGCGGTGGAAATGTCGGCGGACTCGGCATGACGGGCTATGACCGCATCAGCGCAAACGGCTCCGGAACGGCTCTGGATTTCAGCGACATAGATTTCGAAAAAATATCCGGCATTGAAGGCATCCATTTCGCCGGCGACAACCAGACCATCACACTGACGCTGGAAAACCTGTTCAACCTGATGAAGACATCGGATGACGGCATTCTGCGTATAGGCCGCGACGGCGTTTTTACGGACATGAATTTTATCCTCAGCGATGGCAACGGCACCGATAATTATGCCGGCACCAATAACACCGTCGCACAGGTGACACAGATGCTCGATGATTATGCGGGCGGTGCGTCTGGCGCGGTTGCCGGCACAACGACGGAATCCGGAAACACATATAATACGTTCAGGATCGGTGGCTATACATTGCTGATCGATCAGGCCGTCACCGTAGACGCGCAGTAACTTATTTTTCCTTGGCTACAAAAACCCCGTCCCATCCTTCCGGAGGCGGGATTTTTATGTGGTCTGCTATACGAATGGAAAATAGATCATAATAAGCATCCAGTCGTCCTGAAGACGCTTCACGGGCTGTTTTAAGCTCCTGCGCAGCGCAGCCGAAATCGGCAGCGCGATACGCCGCAAGAAAACCGTTATGTGCCGTTGTCCAGCGTTTGAACGCCTCTGATTTCGCCAGACTTTCATCGCCCAGCAACGTGAAAATGCGTACAGGCTTCTCTTTGCCTTTAACGCGTATGAGATCAAGCTCCAGCATGGCAAATTCCGGTACAGCCGAACGCGTATTCTCGCCCACCAGAATATTTACCCCATACGCTTTCGTCTGTCCTTCAAGACGCGATGCGAGATTTACTGCATCGCCCAAGGCCGAATACGCAAATCGCTGGCGCGACCCCATGTTACCCACGGAGCATGGACCTGTGTTAATGCCTATACCGGCATTCAAAAGCACGGGCGACCGCCCCTCTTTTTCTGCGCGGGCCTTGATGCGTTCATTCACTGGAATGAGGGTTTCGTTCATTTTCAGCGCCGAATGGCATGCATGGCGCGCATGCTCCGGATCGTCCAGCGGCGCGTTCCAGAAAGCCATCATCGCATCGCCCATATATTTGTCGATCGTACCACGGTTTTCCATCACAAGGTCGGACATAGGGGTAAGGAAATCGTTCATCAGATGGATGAGCTCTTCAGGCGTTAGGCTTTCAGAAATGGTTGTAAAGCTGCGGATATCCGTAAACATAACGGTCAGATCACGCACTTCTCCGCCCAGCTTGAGTTTATCAGGATCGTTTGCGAGTTCTTCCATGAACTCAGGCGATATATACAGCCCGAATGCCTGACGCACACGCTGCCGCTCCGCTTCAGAACGAATGTAGCTGAGCAAAGATGAAACCAAAAACAAAATGAACAAAGCTATGCTTGGATAAAACGGGTCCAGCAGCAATCCTTCGGTCTTGTACATCTGCCACGACCCGAGGAACATGCACCATATAAGGCCGGATGTTAGAACACCCAAAACAATAACATTCATAAACGGCGCGAACAGAATGATAAGAAGCCCAGCAAATCCTATGATGGCCGCCTCTACCCCGACAATAATGTCCGGGCGTTTAAGGAACTTTCTCTGAAGGATTTGTTCTACGACATTCACATGCACTTCCACCCCCGCGACAAAAATATCCAGAGGGGTCGAACGTATATCGCGCAGCCCTTCCGCGCTTGTACCGACAAAAACAATCTTTCCGTTGATACGCTCGCGGAGTTTTTCACGCTCTGCAGGATCGAACAGTTTGCGCGCGGAAATATATTCCTCATGGTCTATATGACGATAGTAGACCCAGAGCTTGCCATCGCTTTCAACAGGAATTGCCAGATTTGCGATCTTGATCTCATAGGCCGTGTCGAATGCACCCTTGTCTTTATTGGCCGTAACAAGCAAACGTGAATTTTTATCGGCGTAAACGCGCAATGTTTCCAACCCCAACATCGGATATAACTCCGGTTCTATACCGGCCAGTTTTTCGGAAGGATAACGAACGAAAAGCGAAACCTCGCGAATAATCCCGTCTATATCGGGTGTGGCCATAAAGCTTCCGTTGCCCGCCGCGGCCATTGAAAATTCCGGAAGATTTTCTGCAATGCCCGGCGCGCCGAACGTATCGCGCATAAAAGGCGTCTTGTCTTTAACAAGGAATGTGGGTTTGGCTGACTGGTACGGTCGACGCAGCGTTTCTTCGGGGCGCGCGCGTGTAAATCCGGTCACGACATTTCCCGCATTTTCTATCGCCTCCGCGAAAACGCCGTCATTGTCTGGCAATGCGGACAAAACAGACTTTGCGGATTCATATTCCATACCAACGGGCAGACCTTCTGCAATACGCGGCGGTGATGTTCTGTCCGCTTCGGAAAACACGATGTCGAACGCAATGACTTTTGCTCCAAGATCGTTAAGGTTTTCGACAAGCTGGGCCATGACCGTGCGCGGGAATGGCCATTGCCCGAGTGTTTTTAGGGATGCCTCATCAAGATCTACGATAGCCACACGGTCGGACGCAGGCCTTGGCTGCAGTTTGTTGTAAGTATCGAACGTGCCGTATTGCAGGCGCTTGCGCAGCTCGTGCTGGGATCCACTAAAATAGACAGCGCTGGCCAAAAGTGCCAGCAGCACCAAAAAATGCATCCATTTGTTGGTAAGGAACCGCATCATCGCTCCGTGAGGGCGCGATCCTTCGCACGCAAAACTGGTTTCATCAAATATTCGAGAATGGAACGGCGACCAGTGATGATTTCAACCTGCGCCACCATACCCGGCGTGATAGGCAACGGATCTTCCGCATCGCCCAGATGGTTTTCCGAAGTGCGCACTTCTATCTCGAAAGAAACATTGCCTTCGCTGTCTTTCACGCTGTTGGCACCTATGCGCACGAGTTCGCCGTCCAGCGATCCGTATCTTTGCGGATCGTATGCCGAAATCTTTACCTTCGCAGGCTGTCCTGGATGGATAAAGGCCACTTCGCTCGGCGGTATGCGGGCTATTACTTTTAGTTCATCATCCGTCGGCACGATTTCTATCAGTTTCATGGCGGGCTCCACCACACCGCCTACGGTTTTCAGCATGATCTTGTTCACCACGCCGTCGACAGGGCTGCGCAGTTCAGACCTGTCCACACGATCACCGATGGCTGTCAGGCTTTCGTTCAATTGCGAAAGCTGTGTTTCCGTGTCGTTCAACTCACCAAGCGCCTGCGTGCGGAATTTGTTCGCGCTATCTTCCAGTTCTTTTCTGGCCGCGCTGAGTTCGGATTGGAATCCCTGACGCTGTTCGGTAGCCTCGTTGATCTGGCCGGAAATATCGTTCAGTTCACGCGACAGGCGAATGGCGTCTAACTGCGGCACTGCCTTTTGCGCGACCATTTTTTCGGTAATGGACAATTCCTGCGCCACGAGCTTCTTACTTTCCGACAGACGTGATATTTTTGCTGCCGTTTCCGAAAGCTGCGCCTCCGCGCGGTTGATACGGTCCGTCAAAATGGATTGCGCGTTTTTCAGTTCGCGTTGACGCGACTGGTAAAGCTGTTCTTCGTTTCTGGCGATATCCGGCACTTTCTGGGAAAGATCATCCGGAATGGAAAATGCCGTTCCATTCGCCTCCGCCTGCAGGCGCGCCTTTTTCACCAAAAGGGATTCCTGCCGCGCGGCTGTTCCACGCTCCTCTGACGCAAAGGCAACATCGCTGATGCGTGCAAGAACCTGGCCCTTCTTGACCAGCTCTCCCTCATCCACCGAAAGTTCTTTCAGGACGCCGCCTTCGAGGCTTTGTACAATTTGAATTTCGGACGACGGCACAACCTGCCCTTCGCCATGCGTCATTTCATCTATGCTGGAAAAGGCCATCCAGCCAAGCATGATGACCACCAGAGCGCTTACACTTCCCAGCATAAGATTTGACGTTTTCGAAGGCTTGAGGCGAACGGCCGCCTCCAGCTCTTCCATGAATTGCAGGTCTTCAGCTTCGGGATCGCGTTTCATTTTTGAACCTCCACGCCGCCGCGCGCTATGGTTTCAATCACCTTGTCACGCGGGCCATCGGCAATAACCTTGCCCTGATCAATCAGGATCAAACGATCGACCATCGGCAGCAATTGCTGCCGGTGCGTGATCAAAACCAATGTCTTGTCTTTGGAATAGCGCGATATATGACTGGTGAAGGCCTGCTCCGCCTGAACGTCCATCGCATTTGTCGGCTCGTCACAGACAAAGATGTTGGGTTGCAAAAGCATGGCCCGGGCCAGTGCGATTGTCTGGCGCTGTCCACCGGACAGTCCTTCGCCGCGTTCGCCTACAGGCGCGTCATACCCCATAGGATGGCGGGATATAAATTCATGCACGCCCGCCTCTTTGGCAACATAGAGAATTTCTTCTTCCGTAGCGTGGGGCACGCTCGCGGTTATGTTGTCGCGCACTGTGCCGCTGAACAAAACAACATCCTGCGCGATATAGGCGGCATTGCGGCGAAGGTCTGCGGGATCTATCTGGCGGTAGTCTGTGTCATCAACCAGAACCGTCCCTTCCGCAGGATCGTACAGGCCCATAATGATACGTGCGATCGTACTTTTTCCGGAACCGATACGACCGATAATCCCGACCTTCTCACCCGCCTCTATGGTGAAAGACACATTGTCCAAAGATTTGCGTTGCGCACCCGGATAGGTGAAGGACACATTCTTGAACGTGATTTTGCCTTTCAGATCCGGCCTGTGCAGGAAGCGCGCGTCCGCAGGGCGCTCCACCGGTTTCGACATTATATTGTCTATGGTTTTCATCGCGGATTGCGCTGCGTGATAACGGCTCATCAGATTGGCGATCTGGCCGATGGGCGCGATGGCGCGTCCTCCGAGCATGACGCAGGCGATCAACGCCCCGACGCTCATCTGGCCTTCCTTGATCAGGTACATGCCAGCAAGAACGATAATGATGGAAGATATCTGCTGTACAAGCTGGGCCAGATTACCACCCATGGCAGACACAAAACGCGAGTGCTGGGAATAAAGAGCATTCTCCGCCACCTGGTCGCCGTAACGCGCGCGCAGGCGGCCGTCGGCACCAATGGCTTTGATCGTCTCAAGGCCTGTAATCGTCTCGATCAAAAGACCATGCTTCACTTCTGCCGAACGCGAAGCTTTGCGCACGTAATTGCGAAGAGGAACCTGCAAGGCATAACCCGCCAGCACCACTAGCGCGATCAACAGAACGAGCACGAACGCCACGCTGCCACCCAGCCACCAGATAACCATCAGGAATAGAATCGTGAACGGCAGATCGACAATACCCGTCAATGTCGCCGATGTTGTGAAATCGCGCACCGAATCGAAATCACGAAGCATGTTGGCGAATGCGCCGGATGATTTCGGGCGTCCTGCAAGCTTTATGTTGATTAACTGGTCATATATTCTGCGCGCGGCGATCACATCGACACGGCGACCGGCGAGATCGATAAAATAACCACGCAGCGTGCGCATAATGAAATCGAACAGAAAAACCGTTATCGCACCAATGGCAAGGACCCACCCCGTCTCTACCGCATGGTTCGGAAGCACGCGGTTGTAGATGTTCATCATAAAGATAGGACTGGTGAGCGCGAACAGGTTGATCAGCACAGCCGCGACGCAGACCTTTGTATAAATTTCACGCACATCCCACATCGGTCCCCAGAACCAATGGCGGTTGGCATCCTGCGCGTGCGGCGCATCCGTGTCGGTAAACTCGGGCCTCGGGTGCACGAAAATCGCATATCCCGTGTAAGACTGCTTGAGATCGGTCAGTTTTACCGAGCGTTCCGCCCCCGTTTCCGGCGACCAGATAATGGCGCTGTGTTCATCGGCGCTTATCTTCAGGAGGACACAGGCCTGCGCTTCTTTCAGCACGAGAACAGCCGGCAAAACAGGAGCCGGAATTTTCTTAAGCTTGTCGCGAAAGACGATTTTGGATTTCAGCCCTGCTTTGTCCGCCGCTTCGCAAAAAAGGTTCGGCCCCATATTCTTTTCGTCATAAGCGAGGCCAGCGGTGATAGCCTGTGCCGATTTTGCGTGGCCGAAATGTCCCGTCAGAAACACCAGACAGGACAAAAGCGGATCGACGTTATGCGCATCGATAGTCTTTGTTTTTGGAACGTCGCCGTTCATCACTCACCTTTTGCGGCGGAAACTTCGACAGCCGGTTTTACCGCTTCTACATTCAGGGCTTCCAGCAAACGTCCCGCGCTTGCGAGCGTCGAATACTCTGCCATCAACAGACGGTAATGCGCGTTGATCTGCTCTAATTCTGTTGTGAAAACCTGGTTTTCCGCCTGCATCAATTGTAGCAGACGGACACGCGAAGCTTCGAATTGTTTTTCATAGGTTCCAAACAACTCCTTGGTTACGCCTGTGCGCTTGGATACCAATTCTTTTTGTTTTAAAGCCGTATCATATTCCGCATAGGCCTTGCGGATGTCGCGCTCTATCTCGCGCTGCGTCTGTGCCGTACGTGCCAAAGCTTCGGACCGTTCCGCCTTTGCTTTGCGGATGCGCGCCAATTGCGCGCCGCCGGTAGAGAACCCCCAGCTCATACGCATAACGGCACGGGAATCAACCACCTCGCCGCCAATGTCTTCTTTCTGGTCACGCTTGAGATAAGACATCTCGCCATCAAGATCGGGAAGCAGCATTCCCTTCTCTGCACTTACTTCTTCGTTTTCCGCCTCGACAGACTTCCGTGCAGAAAGCAGCAGCGGATGATACTGGCTGGCGTGATCGATCGCTTCCTGCACGCTGGCAAACAATAGCTCCTTGATGCCGTCCGTGGCCTGCAATTCACCGCTTGGCATGGAGCCGGTCGCTTCGACGTAATCCGCCAGCGCCAGTTTCACCTGCCCGTCCATTTCGGCAACCGATGTTTCAAGCTGTGCCTGAATGTTCTTGGCCTGCGCCTCTTCCGCGGCATCGGCAGCCCCCGCCTCGACCATGCCATGAATACGCGAAAGGTAGTCCTTGATCCTGTCCTGATAGGATAGGGTTTTGTTATAGGCTTCCTGCGCGCGCATCACGTTTAGAAAGGCTTGGGCGGCATGCAATGCCAAACCTTCCCGCGCATCGGCCATCGTGAATTCTGCCGCGCTTTCACGTGCCTTGGCGGCATCAATGCGGTTATATGTTTCAAAACCATTAAAAATCGGCTGGGTGATAGACGCATTTCCCTCCCACAGCCAGGAATACGCCTCGCCGCGCGATGTCACCAAACCGCGCGTTGTGGAGTTGTTGCCGAACATGCGTCCGCCCGTGGCGCTCGCATTTATTTGCGGAAACAAATTGGAGAATTCCGCGTTTTCATCTTCCTGTGCCGATTGAACGCGGGATTTTGCGATATCAATGCCCGGATGCGATGCCAATGCTGCCTGTACAGCATCACGAACCGTCTCCGCCTGCGCATCCACAGGAGCGATCAGGCACAGAGCACTGGCAAGCGCATACAAAAACGGGCGGCGGATCATAAAAATATTTTCCAGAACGGAGAAAGAGACGCAAAGAAACTTGCCTGTGAATCTTAGCAGTTACAGTGTTTTACGCAAGTATAATAA
>JAPJRC010000034.1 GCA_030824805.1 Micavibrio sp. | reverse complement strand
GTTATCTTCAGAGGCTATCCAAAAGGAATCAGCCAAAATACCTGCCCCTTTGAGTACTGGTAGTGCCGCCGTTCGGAGATCTAACTCCCCATCACCTGCATAAATTGTTTTGGTCGAATTTAGAGCAAAATACACATCAGAAATTGTTCTAGTTATGCCGCCAATAACAAAAGTGGATTCCTGTAGTATCTGATTTCCTGCAACAGAATAATTCACGTTACTGTACGTCGTGTTAATAGAGGAAATAGACAAGCTAGAAAGCATGTGCAACTCGGACGCCTCAGAGTGACCATTCTGATTGCTGTCTATCCAAACACGTAGTTTGTTAAAAACAGCATCTTCGGCGTTAATAACTCCATCTCCATTTGCGTCATGACTTTGTAAAGCAATGAATCCGTTGGCATACACACCTCCAGCATTTCCAAAAAGCTCGCTTGAGTCATCAATGAAGCCGTTATCGTTTACATCTAATGATAAGAAACCGTCACCCCCTGTTATCCAGCCAGAAGCATTTGCAAAACCGTTTAATTTATGATTCCAATAAACAGCATCTGCACTGTTAACGCTGGCTAACTCTATTCCGTTTCCATCTAAATCTAGAACTAGAGGGCTTGATGTTGCTTCACCCGTTAGTATTTCATCAACGACGTCTTCCATCCATTCGGGAAGATCCTCAATATCATACACGCCGGTCATAAGCATAAACTCGATTTCCGCTCGAAAATCTTCCTCGCTCATATTTTCCCACAACGGATCCAACACGATTGGATCAAGAGATGTCACATCAGGCTCTGTTAAGATGCTGCCAGAATAAACACGAGGGTCAACCGAAGTGTCATGCGTCATAATGAAATCGCCGGCCTGTATTTTACTAGCTATAAGTGGCATCAATTGATCTGGTGTCAGGCCGACAGCATCGACACGCATCTCATGATTGTTCCAGTAATCTCTATTTCTAGAAGCAGGAGAAGGATCTGTTAATTCCCAAAGATTGAATACTATAGCTGCATCGGAACCAATTGTAGTTGTTAACAAACCGCTAGTATATGCATGACGAAATGTGTCATACACTCTATCCTCATCAGCTGAATTCAGAGAAGAAACAGGAACCCCTAAGCGTGCGGCCTCTGCCGCCATCATCGTATCTTTGTGTATTGACCACTGATATTGCGACTTACCGAGAAGATAGCTCCCTAATGCGCCCGTTCCTGCCCATCCTGCCGCCGTTGCACCCAATAAACCAGAAAATACTTTTACAACTATCGGCAACATGGTCTTCTCCTATTTGCTTGTAAATATTAATTTATTATATTTTTCTCCAAATGACGTATCAGTATACTTTTTAAACTTTGCTTTATCGCGATCCAAGCAAGCCGCGCTATCGATAAACCCTTCCGCAAAAAGGAAGTATCTTTCTCCTCTTATCTTTACAGCAAGAGGAGCGAAATCTAAGCTACGCCCTCCTGTTGAGAACACATAGCTATCAACGATCTGATTATCTCTGATAAAATAAACTGACCCTGCGTAGAAAATGCTAGCAGATCTTAAAAAAGGGGTATCATAGTTAGAGACGCCACGCATCTCCCCGCCTATAATATCCATTGGCATATGCCCAGTATCGACACATACTCTTTGCCAATCACTGGGCACTATTCTAGATATCAAAACGCTGTTCGCATCATCTTCAAAGGCAGCCTCTATGTTGGTCAGAAGGCTAAAATTATGTGGTGAAATGAATGCATTTAGCGATAAAAGAGCAAAAATTAATAAGATCAGAATACCTATCATTTTGTAACGTTTATTGCTCTTCATAAATCTTACCTTCCTTAAAATCACAAATATAATAAAATGCATTCTTCATAAAAAACAGGCTTGAAGAAAAAATATTTTCTCCTTATAGTTGATTTTTAAATGCAACATCTCAATTAGGGATAGAGTAACCGCTAAATAGTCGAGGCGGCGGTTGTGGCGCAAGGCCCAACACCTTGGGCAGACGGTGTTTACCCTCTGCGGGAAACTAGGCATTCTCCTCAAGGAGGGAATGGAAACTCGTTTCAACCCGTTTCCTAGAAGATTTACGTTTCCTCACATTGATAGCAGAAACGTCCAGCATGTTTTTAATATGTGATGCGTAGTATTTTTCAATCATTTCAACACTTGTTCGGCAGTGCCTTCCATAAGCCGGACTGAAATATATGTGTGGTGTAAGGCCTAGATGAAGTTTTCTGTTCGGCCTTTTTAAATGCAAGTGCATGTGATGATCCGCGCATAGCTGATCTAATAGCGTCGCAGATAGTCTTACTTACACATTCTCTTACACAGTATTGCACACTAGAAGAAAATAGTGTTATATATCAGATATATAAGTTTGGAGCACCGGTCTTGAAAACCGGCGAGGATGCAAGTCCTCCGTGAGTTCGAATCTCACCTCATCCGCCAATGCAGTTATTTAAGATTTTCTCTAAGCGCCCTTTCAGAAAATAAATGGGAACCCCCAAGCGTTAAACCGACTTGGCCTATACACGAGGCACTTTCGCTCTCGCGGAGGAGAAACAAATGGAAAGAAATAATCGGGATATAAACGGCAGAAGCAGCAAAGCGCCATTAATACTGACGCTCTTAATTCTAGCGTCTTTTGTGATTGGATTGGTTTATATCGTGACACCTAAAGACGATGCCGGTTCGGCAAGCGCCATAGCGCCCTCTTCTGGCGATCGGGTCACGGAAAATTCCGGCAGCACAACTGGTGTACAAGCCGGAGAAGCGAATTCTGATAGCGGAAACGCAAGCGGCAAAATAGCCACCACAGAGACTAATGCTGCGGGTGCAGGATCTGGTTCCGCCGCAAATGCCGATACGTCGGTGGATAGTGCTACCGTTGGAACGGACACGACGGGCGCAAATTCCAGCAGTGATACCTCTGACGCCAGCCGTCAATAACCGCGTTTAGTAGGGCATGGACGATAAGTCCCTGCCCTACTTTTTTACGGGCAATAATTATAATTAAGGTATGCAAAATGGGATTTTTCTCGGCACTAGACTATGTCACACCGGATCTTTGTCGTTTAAGGACATTGTTCGCAAATCTTTATTTTTACAAAACCGACAATAATTTTGTCGTTATCGATGCTGGCTTGCCAGGCTTTAGCGGCAGAGTATTACATGCGATTGAAAGACTATCGCCGCGTAAGCAACCGGATGCGGTTATTCTAACGCACGGGCATTTCGACCATGTCGGTGCTTTTTTAAAAAGCATATGCAGAAAATGGCCAAATGTCGTGGTGTATGCGCATCGTAATGAGCACCCTTACCTCAACGGCCGAGAAGCATATCCCGCGCCCGATCCTCTTGCAGATAAAGGCACTATGGCAGCAATGTCGTTTCTGTATCCGCGAAAACCTATTGATATATCGCCCCGCTTGCGTGCACTTCCCGAGGATGGATCAGTTCCGTTCATGCCGGGATGGCGATGGGTAGGCACGCCAGGGCACACAAGAGGACATATTTCTCTCTTTCGGGAAAGCGACCGCTGCCTGATTGCGGGGGATGCTTTTGTTACAACGCGGCAGGAATCGCTTTCGCACGTACTGCATCAATCTATCGAAGTAAACGGCCCTCCCAGTTATTTCACGCCGGATTGGGTGTCAGCGGAAAGCTCCATACGCAAGCTGCTTGTTTTAAATCCGTCTATAGCTGCAACGGGACACGGAAAAATTTTACGCGGAGCTGCTTTAACAAAAGCCTTGTCTGCACTTGCATATGGATTTGCACAGAAGGCCGTACCACAACAAGGCCGCTATGCTGCATCATATCGTGCTGTGAAAGCCAGTCCGCGGCAAGAAATGGCTAAACAGGAGGGCGCATGGCAAACGCTTATAAAGCCGCGCCATGCAATGCCCGGAAACGATTTTGTTCCTGACCCTGCCGCGGCTCCGCTCGGCACGGATCAAGAAGCGGGTGGCCCTATTTCAACACCGCAGGGATTTAGACGGAGTTAGTATGTCATGCCCGATAAAATTCTCCTTATTCATGGCTTGGCCGAAAATTCCAGATGGATGTCTTTCTTTGAGCTATCTCTGCGTGCAGCCGGTTATGATGCCGCTGCAATAGATTACCCCTCTACGTCATATTCCATGGAAGAATTGATGGAGCAGCATATCAAGCCTTTTATTGATACTCATAAAGACGCGGAAAGTTTGCATTTTGTAACGCATTCCATGGGCGGAATTTTGCTCCACCATTTCTTGTCGAAATATAATCTTCCCAATCGCGGGCGGGTTGTAATGCTGACCCCGGGATTTAATGGAAGCCCTACTATTACAGTATTGAGCCACTTTCCTTGGTTTGAAAATATTTTGGGGCAAGCGGGCATGCAAAGCGCGGACAATGAATATTGTTTCTCCCGCAATCTTCCGCCTGTTGAGGATTATGAAGTCGGGATCGTGGCTGGAAATTTGGCGCTCGATCCTATTTCCTGGTTCGCTATCGAGGCGCCAAATGATGGAAAAACCTCAATAGAGGGTACAAAAATAGACGGCATGAAAGACCATATTGTTTTGCCAGTAAGCCACGATACCGTATTGGCAAGCCCGATTGCGTTGTATCAAACGCTGTACTTCTTAGAGCATGGTTATTTTGCGCAAGTAGAGGCGCTGTTTTTAAAACCGCTAGAATCAGCCTTTTCTCTTTTTTAAAATTATTCCGGAACCCGGAAGCGGAATATCGGATTGGACAGGCACCAGCAGATAATTCCGAATGATACTCGCAAGCCAACATTTTGCTGGCAGCAACCCCGCACATCATGGAGACAAACATGTTCAGACATCAAAGAGAGTTACAATACCACGCGCGCCCAGAAAAGCCGGATCCTATTTTTGCCAAACAATTGCAAGAGGTGTTGGGTGGCCAATGGGGTGAAATGAGCGTGTCACTCAACTATCTTTTCCAAGGCTGGAATTGCCGTGCACCGCAGAAATACCGCGATATGCTTATGGATATCGGCACAGAAGAGATCGGTCACTGCGAGATGTTGGCCACAATGATAGCACGATTGCTGGAAACATCACCGATTGAAACACAGGAAGAAGCCGCGAAGGATTCTTTTGTCGGCGCAATCATGGGGGGCAGCAAGATCGAAGATGCCGTGTTGGCGGGTATGAATCCACAGCACGCCATTGTTTCAGGCAGCGGTGCCTTGCCATGTGACAGCATGGGTTTTCCATGGACATCAAAATATATCATTGCGAGCGGCAATCTTCTTGCAGATTTCCGTTTCAATGTAACAGCAGAGAGCCAAGGCCGTTTGCAAGTAGCGCGTCTTTATAATCTTACGGATGATCCCGGTGTGAAGGACCTCCTGCAGTTTTTGCTGGCCCGCGATACGATGCACCAGAACCAATGGATCGCCGCTATACAGGAGTTGGAAGAAGACGGATTTGAAGAAGTGGTTTGTCCTACAACAATGCAGGACAGCGACCGGATGAAGCAGTTTTCGCACCAATATCTCCGATTTTCCGACGGCGAGGAAAGCGTCAAAGGAAGATGGGCGCAAGGCCCCTCTCCCGATGGCATGGGCGAATTTCAGTGCCTTGATGAGCCCGAAGTGCTCGGCGACATACCCAAACTTGCACCTGTCGATCCGCGTTTACACGGGACACCAAAAACTACGACCAGTGTTATGCCCATGGCGGCCGAATAATCAGAAAAACCCGCTGATGAGCGGGTTTTTTTCTATCTATAATCTCTTATTTTTCCGATAGTTATAATAAGCTGAATCCTTTGTCCAATAGGCAACGCGATGTTTCTCTGTTTTCAATATCGCGGCGGGTGATAGGAAAGCCACTAGGCCCGTAATCTCTGTCATATTTATCCGGTAGCTGCGTTTTTGCTGACGCGCGGGCCTCGCTGCGGCATATCGGCTCCACTGTTTCATAAGTGGCTCCATTTGCTCCTGTGCGACTCCACCGATCAGCACATCCTCCTATAAAAAGGCCCATACATGCAATTGCTAACAGACAGATTTTCATTGCTTTGGTCATAATTTTAACGATTGCTTGATTTCAAGAAAGGCGCGGCTTTCTTTCTCCGCTTTTTTAAAGTCTGAAGGTTTCAGTGCATTAAGTTTGTACTGAGATGCGCTTTTCACTCTTTCTAAATCCGCCCAGGATATGGGCCATGCCAAAGCGGCGCCTTCACGCGCACGAAGAGAAAACGGCACAATGGCGGTTGAAGAGAAATCGTTACGAAAAAAATCGATGAAGATTTTACCTGTGCGTTTTTTCTTGCTCATATTCGCGACGTAAGCGTCCGGTGCGTCCGCCGCCATATCTTCTGCGAAACTGCGGGCAAACTCCTTTATCTCATCCCAAGAATGTTCAGGTTTAATAGGGGCAACCACATGGATTCCTTTGCCCCCCGACAAGCGGGCAAAAGATTCCAATTTTAATGTTTTTAGCCTTGCGCGAATGTCCTGGGCGGCCAGCTTTATCGCTTCAAATGGAACACCTTCGTCGGGATCAAGATCGAAAATTATCTGGTCGGGCTTACCCTTCGTCGACAAGCGGCTCTGCCAGGCATGAAACTCTATTGTACCCATCTGGGCCAGTTGTACGATACCCTGATCGTTATCGATATAAAGATACTCATGCATCTTGCCCTTATGCGTAACCTTCTTGGGTTTTATGTGGTCGCCCATGCCTTGCATTGGATTGCGTTGGAAGAAGCATTCACCGTTTATTCCTTGCGTGCAGCGCAAAAGGCTGATGAGCCTGTCTTCTAGAAAGGGGTGCATCAGCGGTGCGATTTTCGCGTAATAAGCCGCAATATCACCCTTGGTTATATCTGAGCCCGGAAATATTTCCCGTTCGGGATGGGTGATAACGACATCATCAACAACAAGGTTCTTACCTTTTTTTATGGCGGATGACATTTTCTCCGGCTTTTCTTCGACAACAGCCTTAGGATTTTTGTCTTCACGCAGGCCCTTAAAAGAGGCATGGCGGATATGCCCTTCCGGCGTCCATTCGAAAAAGGAAACTTCGCACAGCAGCTTTGGCTCCACATAGATATGATCTCGTAAACCGCGCTTTTCCTTGGCAGGAAAAGGAGATGTATTGGTTTTCAGGGCAATCAACCTTTTATATATATCTTTGGAAACTGTGCGGCTAAATCCTGTGCCGACCTTGCCGGCATAATGGAATTTATTGTCCTTGTAATAGCCGAGGAGCAGTGCACCGACGGCTTTTGGGAAATCCTTCGCAGGCATATATCCGCCGATCACAAATTCCTGCTCTAGGCCGCATTTGCTTTTGACCCAGTCTTTGGTCCTGCGATGCTGGTAGATACTGTCCTTACGCTTCGAGACGAGACCTTCGGCGCCGATTTTACAGGCTTTTTCAAGAAGGTGTGGTGCGCTTTCAAAATGTTCGCTGTAATGAATGCGCGGTTTTGATTTTTTTAAAACCCCTTGCAAGACGTTCTTGCGTTCGAGCAAAGGGGTTTTGGTGAAATCTTCTCCGTTCAGGTAAAGCATATCGAACACCCAGCCCTCTATAGGGTTCGGGGCTTCTTTCGACAAAGCTTCCTGCAGCATCGAAAAACTTGTACGGCCGTTTTTGTCGAGGACACATGCCTCCAGATCCAGCACGGCGCTTTCTACATTAAGCTCATTTAGTGCATCCGCCAAAGGCTGGAATTTATGGGTCCAGTCCTTACCACCGCGCGTTTGCAAAACGACCTTGCCGTTTGCAATGAAGGCCATTAAACGGTAGCCGTCATATTTTATTTCATGCACCCAGTCATTGGTGGCGGGTGGGTTTTCCACCAGTGTCGCCAGTTCGGGGCTACCGTATTTTTTAAGAAGCGCCGTAAGGGAAACGCTTTTATTCTGGTTCTTGCTGTTATCCTGGGCAGGCGACTTTTTTCTTTTGTTTCTTTTGGCGGTCTTTCCAAGGCCTGCTTTGCGGATTTCATCCATCGTTCGCCCGCTCACGATACTGGTATTCTCTTTCTTAAGGAATTGGGCATTCTTGGCTTTGGTTAACTTGTGATCGTCATCACCCTTGATGAGAAGCCAATTCTCGCGCTTTTCGGCTGTGCGCATGCGCACCAAATGCCAGTGGCCATGCATGCGACTACCTTTGATCGTAAATGTTATATGGCCTTTCTTTTCCATTTTTTCTGGGTCGGCATCCGGATACCAGATACCCTCGTCCCAGATCATGACCGGACCTGCACCGTATTGCTTGTCCGGAATGACGCCCTCAAATTCATTATATTCGACAGGATGATCTTCGGTGCGAACGGCAAGACGTTTATCAGCAGGATCATAGCTGGGGCCTTTGGTTACGGCCCAACTTTTCATTACTCCATGCCATTCAAGGCGGAAATCATAGTGCGTACGGGTCGCTTCGTGCAGTTGAATAACAAAGCGCAAATCTTTAGCGGATTTTTTGCCGGCCTTCCCGCGCGGCTCCGCCGTAACCGCAAAATCACGCTTTTCGTTATATTTGGAAAGCAAGTTTTTGGGCATTTATGCCGCCTTTTTCTTTTTGGCAGCAGCTTTTTTCTTGGCGGTCTTTTTTTGCGCAGGCTTTTTACGGGTGGTTTTTTCTTGGCGGCCGAGATCTTTCCGGATTGCTCGAGACTTTTGCGCAAAGCATCCATAATATTGATAACCTTGCCGGGCGCCGCCTTCTCCTCTTTGATGCGCGGAGAACGTTTTTCCATTTTTGCGGCAATGATTTCTTTCAAGCCCTCCTGATACAGGTCTTTAAACTTTGTGGGCTCGAATTCGCCAGTTTTACGTTTTATCAACTCCATCGCAAGGTCTAGCTGGTCTTTGTCCGATTCCGCGCCTTCTTTTATATCATCGAAATATTCTGAAGCTTTTCGTACTTCGTAATTGTACCGCAACGTTTCGAGTATTAGGCCTTTACCACAGGCTTTGAGCGCCACAATACGCTCGCGGTTAGCAATGATGACCTGTCCGATAGCAACCTTTTTGCTTTTCTTGAGTGCATCACGCAACGTGACATAGGCTTCCTGCGCCAAGTCATTTTCAGGCGCAACGTAATAAGGGTTATCGTAATAAATGGGGTCCACCTCAGACGTATCCGTAAACTGGACAAGATCGATGGTGCTCTTGCTTTCAAGGCGAAGATTTTCTATTTCTTCATCATCTATCGGAATAAACGCGCCCTTCTCGTATTCATAACCTCGAACGATATCCTCTGGATCGACGACCTCGCCTTCCTCGTTTACATTCTGGTAATGGATACGCTGGCCAGTGTCTTTATCGTATTTGTGCAGGCGCACTTTCTCGCTAGACGTAACGGCCGGATATAGCCGGACGGGAAATGTAACAAGCGAGAGGCGGATATGGCCTTTCCAGTATGCGTGTTGTGGCATGATAATTCCCATATATAATAATGGATGCCAACCAACAGATTTTACTGAAAGTTCCGCGTTCTAGTGTCTTCAAATTGGAAGAAATTGTATCTGCCCGGTTGAGCAATCAATCTTTTTTGAGGCTGGATACCAGCCGCTTGGTAAAGGTCAGAAATTCCTTACGTAATGTCGGGCTTTGTATCGAATAGTACATTTTAAGCAAGGCTATGGTTTCCTTGCTGCTTTCGGGCCTTTGGGGCTGCAATTGACCATCATCTTCATAACTTTCGAAATCTTTATCTTCGATATCATCAAAAAAAGTGGATACCGGAATGGACAATATATAGCCTATTTCATAAAGGCGCGAACAGCTTAGCCTGTTTGCGCCGTTCTCGTACTTTTGTATTTGTTGAAAGGTTATGCCCAATTGATCAGCGAGTTGTGACTGACTCAATCCTTGAAGGCATCTTTGTTTGCGCAGTTGCAGGCCAACCTGACGGTCAATAGAGTTTGCCTTGCCCTTTTTACCATTTCCGGCGTCAAACTTCTTTAAGGCTGTTTTTGCTGTCATAAGTTTACATACCTACTTAAATGTCATCCATATCGGAACTCGCTGCGTAATTAATATAATCCTCTATTTCTTCTTCATTCAACATCAAAATCCGTTCTAACAACGACTTTAGCGCTGCATAATCGCCTGATAATTTGCCTTTATTGTGCATTTCCTCAAAAAAACTGTCCACAGCACCTCTAAGAATGTCTGTGGTCTGGGAAAATCCCTGTTTTTTAAGCTCAAGCCACAAATAAAGAATAGAAAACAGTAGCCCGGAATCTTTCTCGTCGTTATGGGCGTTCTTTTTACGGAGCGGGATGACATTCATGGATATATCTCTACTGCGGGCTTCCCGAAATCGGCGGAAGCGGTTTCATTGCGGGTTGGTAGTTTGATGGGGAAAAGCCAAAATCCAGGATGCTTTCGTCAAGACCGGTGTTGGCAGACGCTCTCTTCATAACGTCATTGTTTATCTGCATTACACCCGCATAGACATTGTATGTTCTTTTATCTTCTATGACCTTATTGGGTCCCAATCTCTCAACGTTAAAGCCGATGCGCTTGTATGTGCTTTCCCAAAGCCCTTCGGCCATAAAACAAAACAGAGACTTGATGCCGTTTTGGCGGGCGTAAAAAAACGTCGAACAAATAAGCTCGTTTACAATTTCTTTTCTTTCAGAGGGTGTGCGATGTTTTTCCTGGTCGAGGAGAATGCGGCTGGTCTCCCAGACATCGGGCGCCGAAGGAAGTCCGACAGTTGGTTCAACAAGATCGTTGAACGCCTGACGTATCATCGATATATCTCTGCCGGTCCTATCCACGCTTTGCGATACGCGGATTACCCCTACGATGTCTTCATTCTCATCCTGTTTGACAAAGTAAGTGGTGCCAGGTTTGTCTTGATCGTCCGTTTCAGAAAAACGGCCGGACATTGGCGTTTTCTGAAGGCAGAGACCTTGCGTCCATTCCAGACGTCCGACCATCTCATGTCTGAATTCAAAGACTTCGCGTAGCAGGTTACGCGGATAAAAGTTAAGGCAGTTGTCAACCGAAACGACTTGAATCTTGGCCATAATTTCCCCCTATGGTTTTGGAGGAAAAGGCTAGATTTTAATGAGCCTGCGCATAACTACCGTTTCTGGTAGGTTATTATGTTCGGGAATATGAGTTGAAGTCTTATCGCTTTTGTAATTGCGTACACTTTTCCATTGGCTTCGAGCTTTAAGAATATGTTTTTCCAGTGGAAACGTACCGTGTTTGAGCTGATTGAAAGAAGCGTCGCAATGTCTTCATCAACCTTTCCTTCTGCGGCCCAGCATAGAATTTCTTTCTCGCGTGAAGTCAGTTCAACCTGGATAGGTGCTTCCAGCATGCTTCGATAGGTTTCATGGAAGTAAACACTGAGCAGATAGGCGCCTGCCAGGGATTCATAATCGCGTCCTTTTTGTGTATCGCTTCTGGCGATGCCAATGCCAACGATTTCGCCCGGTTTGCCCACCAAAGAGATCCCTACGCCGTCTGTAACTCTGGCATCAGCTGCTTCGTTCATCAAGCGCACAGAGTCTTCCGGTGTTTCGGGGTGTGCTGTAACATCGTCCCAAAAAAAGGGTTTTCTAGAACTGAGCAATTGGCGAATGACGGGGTCTACATTGATGTAATCGTTTTCAACATAGTATTTCATCCAGTCGCTAGGATAGCTTGTTGCCAGTCCATGCTGTTTGGGAAGCCCCAGTGAAGGATGATCTGTGCAAAGAGTATAGGCTATTCTATCATAGCCTTGCGTATTCAGCGCTTTGCAGAATATGTCAAACGCCTCCTCCGGCTGGCCGGAAGTGTTAATCTTTTCGATCCAATACCCTAGATCTTTCATCTAATACAAAACTCATCCAAAAAGAGTAATATTAGTAATATTAATATCAGAGGTTGTACTTTTTCGGAATTGGATTTGTTATTGCGTCGGCGTTAATAGCCATCTATTTGATTTTACGGAAATAAATTAAAGTATTTTAACAAACCGCCGACAATGCTGGCGCAGCAATTTGATGGATTTGGCATTATGCGGCAGATTGCGCGGCAGCGCGGCGACGTTCTTGCGCCGTTTTTGCCTCATTCACAAGGCTGGTTGCCGCAGCGTGAGACTCTGGCGTGATGACATCGCCAGCAAGCATACGGGATATCTCGTCAATGCTTTCGTTAACAGTAAGTGTGCGCACATTTGATGTCGTTGTAATGCCATCCGAATGCTTGGCAACGTAAAGATGCTGGTGGTTTCTGGATGCAACCTGCGGGCTGTGCGTGATGACAAGCACTTGCGTATTGTCTGAAAGCAACGCTATGCGCTCACCCACCGCGGCGGCCGCGGCACCGCCGATACCAACGTCCACTTCGTCGAAAACAAGCGTCGTAGTCGTTTGTACTTTTTGCAATACGACTTTCAAGGCGAGGATCAGACGCGCCAATTCTCCTCCTGATGCCGTTTCCGAAACCGGACTGAAAGACTGGCCAGGGTTCATGCGCGCCATGAATGTGACCTGGTTGAGGCCCAGCGGCGTCCATGGCATATCGGCGCGTTCTTCCACCTTTACCTGGAACTCGGCACGCTCAAGCTTCAATGGTTTAAGCTCCGCGGTGATATCCGCGCTTAGCTTAAGTGCCGCCTCTGTGCGTTTTTGCGTGAGGATGTGCGCGTGGTGGCGGTATGTGTTCTTTGCTTTGATCAAAGAGTCCTGCAGCTCTGCAATTTTTTCACGCCCACCTTTGATGCGAGCGAGTTTGCCTGCAAGGCTGAGGTAATAGTCATTCAACTCGTCGAACTTAACCTTGGTTTCTTTCGAGATCTGATTAAGCGCTGTGAGTATGTCTTCCAACGCATAAATAGGGCCGGTATCAATATCGTATTCCGGTGCAATGCGCCGCATTTCTTTAACGGCATCCCGAGAATTCTGCAGTGCGACTTCCAAGTGTTCGGCAAGCTTGGCTGTTTTTGCCTCATCAAGATTTTCACGGCTTTTTTCGAGAATGTTGTTCGCTGACGAAAGCGTCATAACGACACCATTCGCCGCGATCAATTGTGCCAGAATATCCTGAAAAGATTCAGACGTTGTTTTTGCAACAAGCAGATGGTCGTATTTCGCTTTTGTTTTCGCAATAAAGCCCGATTCTTTAACGCCCAGCTTTTCAAATCGGCGTACAAGTTCTTCAATCTTCGGTGTTTCGCGTTTGTGGTTGGCTAGGAAGTCGTTTTCCTCCTGAAGCTCTCGCGCATAACGATGTACGTCTTTTAGCGCTTCTGCCACATTCGAAAGGATTTCCGGCGGGAATGCCCCTGACAAGTCGAGCAGTTTTAACTGGTTTGCGGGATCAAGAAGGCTCTGGTTGGCGAACTGTCCATGAATCTCTACCAGATAAGTGCCAAGCCTGCTCAGCGTCTCGACATCTACAGGCCGCTCGTTAATCCGGATTTCATCCTCGCCCTGCAGTCTAATTTTACGAAATATAGTAAAGCTGCCCTGCTCTGCGCCGCCAAATCCATTGTCGCTCAGAAACTTCCAAACAGGATTATCGGCCGGAGGCGCAAATGTCGCCGAAAGATTGGCTTCCATGGAGCCGGCACGAATGGCCTCTGGCGCCGACTCTTCGCCCAGTATCTGCCCCATTGCATCAAGCAGGATGGACTTACCCGCGCCTGTTTCACCGGTCAAAACCGTAAGGCCGGATCTGAAATCCAGCTCTAGTTTGTCGATAATAACGAATTGTTCGATGGTAAGTTTTTGGAGCATTCGCCCGTGTGTCTCTTTCAGAAATACCGCAAGTATCAGGATAGCTGTCTGAGGGGTCTTGCGTCAAGTCAGCCTTTATTATCAAAATGTTAAAAACCGCTTGGGAGGATGAATAGGCTGGACGAACCGCGTGAAATAGGCGGATAATTGATATCTATGAGCAATGAAGCCTTTACCGACGTGCGCCCTCGCCCTTTTTATAAAAAACTCTATTTCTGGGTTTTGCTGGGCATCGCCCTTGGTATTGCCGTCGGACATTATGCACCGGAAACTGGCATTGCCTTGAAACCGCTGGGTGATGGTTTTATCAAGCTTATTAAAATGATCATAGCGCCCGTTATCTTTTGCACCATCGTTACTGGTGTAGCGGGTATGAGCTCTCTGTCAGGTGTAGGACGCGTTGGGTTAAAGGCGATTATCTATTTTGAAGTGATGACCACGATCGCGCTTATTATTGGTCTCATGACGGCGAATACTTTACGTCCTGGCGATGGTATGAATATAGATCCGTCAACTCTTGATGCGGGCGCGGTTGTTTCCTATGCGGAAAAGGCGCAGGCGCAAAGCACTACGGATTTTTTACTTAACATTATACCGTCCACATTTACCGGCGCTTTTGTTGACGGTGAAATTCTGCAGGTTGTTCTAATATCCATCTTGTTTGCCGTTGGATTGCTGATGGTCGGCGAACGTGGGCAGCATGTTCTCAATATCATACAGGCCCTATCCGATATTCTGTTCAAGATCATAGGAATTATTGTGAAGCTTGCGCCTGTCGGCGCATTTGGCGCCATGGCCTTTACCATAGGAAAGTATGGCGTTGGTTCTCTTGAACAGCTTTTAAACCTAATGCTGGTTTTTTACCTTACATGCGCATTCTTCATCGTTCTCGCGCTTGGCGGTATGATGAGGATTATTGGTTTGAGGCTTTGGCCGATGCTAAAATATTTGCGCGAAGAGCTTTTAATTGTTTTGGGCACTTCGTCTTCGGAAGCCGCGCTCCCGCGTTTAATTGAAAAAATGACAAAGGCGGGTTGTTCCCGTTCTGTGGTCGGTCTTGTCGTGCCTACCGGTTACTCGTTTAATCTCGATGGTACATGCATATATCTTACAATGGCCGCGTTGTTTATTGCCCAGGCATTAAACATAGAACTCGATCTCGGCCAGCAAATACTTTTGCTTTTGGTTTTATTACTTACATCCAAAGGTGCCGCGGGTGTAACGGGCAGCGGATTCGTGGTGCTGGCTGCAACGATTTCCACAGTTGGGCATATGCCGGTTGAAGGACTTGCACTTATCCTAGGGATCGACCGTTTTATGTCCGAAGCGCGCGCAATAACAAACTTTATTGGTAACGCTGTTGCTACATTCGCAGTGGCCAGATGGGAAAAATCCGTAGATTTGTCCGTGGCAAGGGCAACATTAAATAACGCATGACGCCGTTGAAGGAATTGTAAAATGAATCAACCTATCCGGACAAAATTCACTGACATGATGGGGTGCGATTTTCCTATTATTGCTGCCCCCATGTTTCTTGTGAGCAATGAGGCTATGGTTAGCGAGGCCTCCAATGCCGGCGGGCTTGGCGCTGCGCCTTCCCTGAATTGGCGCACCACCGAACAATTCGATAGTGCGTTGGAGAAAATTCGCGGAGCGACAAACAGGCCGTACGGAATAAATTTGATTGTGAACAAAAGCAACCTGCGCATGGAACGTGATCTTGAGACTATAGCCAAACACAAAGTCCCTTTGGTTATTACCTCTCTTGGAAACCCCAAGCAAGTTATAGAGACTGTGCATGCTTATGGCGGCAAGGTTTTTTGTGACGTTGTTGATTTGCGGTATGCGCAAAAAGTTGAGGCTCAAGGCGCTGATGGTGTCATTGCTGTTTCCAGTGGCGCCGGTGGGCATGCCGGTCCCTTATCCCCTATGGTTCTTATCCCCCATTTAAAAGAACATCTAAAAGTGCCTGTGGTCGCGGCCGGCGGTATTGCCACAGGAAAGCAAATTCTGGCGGCTCTCGTTTTAGGTGCTGACGCCGTGCAAATTGGAACACGCTTTATTGCCACCACTGAGGCGGCGGTTTCTTCGGATTATAAGGATGCTGTGGTAAGATCTGCACCTGAAGATATTGTGCTTACAAAGCGCATTTCCGGAACGCCTGCGGCTGTTATTAATACGCCTTTCATACAAAAAATGGGGTATGAGTTACCGTGGTGGGAAGCGCAGCTTCGAAAATATCCAGCCACTGCAAAATATATAAAGCTTTTGCGCTATATTCGCGGCACAAAATCTTTGGAAAACGCAGCACAGCAAGTTACGTGGAAAACCGTCTGGAGCGCCGGTCAGGGCGTTGGATTGATCCACGATATCGCCCCTACGGCAGAGATAATGCAAAGACTGGCCGCGGAATATTGGGAGGCTCGCAATGCGCTTTGATCCTTTTCGCGCGATAGTTTCGCTGGAACAAAGATCGCCTAGGTTGGCGCATTTTGTGGCCATGCATTTTCTATCCCTTCTTTCACCCTTCAACGCGCATCTTGGCGCGAAAATGACGGAGTGGAATGACAATGTATGCAAGATATTGGTAAAACGCAGGCGTTCCGTACGAAACCATGTGGCTACCATACATGCGGGCGCCTTATTTACTCTTGGCGAGACATGCGCAGGGCTTATTATTATCCGCAATTTCCCATTCGGAGGTTTTAGGCCCTTAATGTCGGAGGTTCGCGCTACCTACCATAAACAGGCTCGTGGCGATGTGATCGGCGAGGCAATCATACCTCCGGAAAAGATCGCCGCAATGCACGCTGATCTGGAGCGTGGCGAAATCCCTAAAATCGATGTCGTAACGGATATATACGACAAAGACAGATTGCTTATTGCCTCGGTAACGACGGTTTGGCAGGTAAAGCCGTGGGGGCTTGTTCGGTCCTAGTATAGTGGCCTTAAATTTTAATCAGATGGGCCGTTGCCGATATTATAATATTCCTTATACCATCTGACAAAGTTCCCTATACCGCTACGCAGGGGGGTATTAGGTTTAAACCCTGTTTCCAATTCTAAAGATTTTGTATCGGCATATGTTTCCGTTACTTCCCCAGGCTGCATGGGTAATAGATTTTTTTGAGCTTTTATACCTGTTTCCTGTTCAATGATATTTATCATTTCCATCAGATCGACAGGATTGCCATTACCGATATTGTATATTCTATAAGGCGCGCTGCTGGTTGCCGGATCAGGCTTTGAAGGGTCCCACTGCGGGTTTGGCTTCGGGGTGATTTTGCACAGACGGACAATGCTTTCTATGATGTCGTCTATATAAGTAAAATCACGTTTCATATTGCCAAAATTATAAATATCGATTGGCTTACCCTCGTAGATGTTTTTAATGAACTTATAATATGCCATGTCAGGCCTGCCCCATGGACCGTAGACAGTAAAAAATCGTAGCCCCGTGCATGGGATCCCATAAAGGTGCGCATATGTATGCGCCATAAGTTCGTTTGCCTTTTTCGTTGCAGCGTACAGGCTCAATGGGTGATCCACATTGTCATTGACTGAATATGGATAGCTTTGGTTTGCTCCGTATACGGAACTCGATGACGCATAAAGCAGATGTTCAACATTATGGTTCCTGCAACATTCCAGAATGTTTAAAAAGCCCGTTATGTTGCTAGGAAGATAAGCGTGTGGATTGCTCATAGAATAGCGCACGCCCGCTTGAGCGGCGAGATTAACCACTATGGATGGCTTAAACTCCTGGAATATCTTATCGATTGCCTCTCCGTCTTCCAGGGCAACCCGTTGAAAGCGATGATTGGGATGATTAAGTTTTTCAAGACGTGATTCTTTTAACGCCGGGTCATAGTAATCGTTAACACAATCTACAGAGAATACTTCATTGCCCTCTTCACAAAGACGCTTGGTAAGATGAAAGCCGATAAAACCGGCTGATCCTGTAATAAAGATACGCGACATAATATTCTCTAGTCCGGTTTGCTTTTGCTGCTGATGATGGGGTCTTGAATTCTGGCTTACATATTTTCTACAGATAACACGGGCTATGGTAAAAGCGATTTTTGTGCCCCAATCATATTTACTTGCGAAAGAACAATTACCTGCCTTGGCTAAACAAGCTTAAGTTCCGGCCGATTTTCTTGACACCCCTGAATAATTGAGTATAGTACGCGGACTCAGGAATTTGGGCGTCTGAATTTATTCGAATAAGCCCTTGAAATAACTATAAAAATATCAGGATTGAACAATGTTTGCAGTTGTACGCACCGGCGGAAAACAGTACCGCGTAGCCAAGAATGACACGATCGAGGTCGAACTCCTCGACGTAGAAGAAGGCAAAAATGTAGATCTCGAGATCCTCGCCTTCTCGGCTGATGGCTCGAAACTGGCCCTTGGCAAAGACGTTTCCGGTGCAAAAGTCAGCGCGAAAGTCGTTTCCCATATCCGCAACGACAAGATTCTGGTATTCAAGAAGAAACGCCGCCAGAACTATCGCCGTACCGCAGGTCACCGTCAGAACAAGACGGTCCTCGAGATCACGGACATCAAAGCGGCATAAGGTTTGCACGTTACTCACGGCACAAAAAGATAATCTGGAGGATTTGAAGTATGGCACATAAAAAAGCAGGCGGTAGCTCGAGAAACGGACGCGATTCAGCAGGTCGTCGCCTTGGCGTAAAACGCTATGGTGGTGAGATAGTTCTCGCCGGCAACATCATCGTTCGCCAGCGCGGCACGAAATACAACACAGGCAAAAATGCCGGCATGGGTACCGATCACACGATCTTCGCCCTCGTCGATGGCCGTGTTCTGTTCACCAAAGGCCGTGGCGGCAAACCGGTTGTAAACATCGTTCCAGCGAACGACGCACAGCCGCAAGCAGCCGAGTAATCGGTCATCGGAAAAAAATTCAAATCGGATGATCGGAAACGGTCATCCGATTTTTCTTTAAGGCTCCTTCCCTATGAAATTTCTTGATCAGGCGAAAATATACGTCAAAAGCGGTGACGGTGGTCCAGGCTGTATCTCATTCCGCCGCGAGAAATTTATCGAGCATGGCGGGCCCGACGGCGGCAACGGTGGCCGTGGCGGCGACGTTATTTTTACGGCCGTTAAAGAGCTAAACACACTTATTGATTTCCGTTACGCGCAGCACTTCCGCGCGCGCGGCGGTGACAACGGTGCCGGTGAAATGCGCAGCGGCGCCGATGGCGAAGATATTATTATCCGCGTTCCTGTGGGCACAGAGATTCTCGATGAAGACCAGGAAACCGTTTTGATCGACATGACCGAGCCGGGCCAGACCGTGCTCTTTCTCAAAGGCGGCGACGGCGGTTTCGGTAACGCGCACTATAAATCTTCTACAAACCAGGCACCGCGCAAAAAGACGCCGGGCTGGCCCGGTCAGGAGCGCGGCATCTGGCTGCGGCTGAAGCTAATTGCGGATGCCGGTCTTGTGGGAATGCCAAACGCAGGAAAGTCTACCTTCCTTGCTGCATGCACGGCCGCAAAGCCGAAAATTGCCGATTATCCCTTTACCACGTTGCATCCCAATCTCGGCGTTGTTAAAGCCGGCGATAAAGAATTCGTGCTTGCGGACATTCCTGGATTGATCGAGGGCGCATCCGAAGGGCATGGGCTTGGTGACCGCTTCCTCGGACATGTCGAACGCACCGCTGTTCTGCTGCACCTGATCGACATCACACAGGATAATCCTTGGAACGCTTATGAGATGGTTCGCAATGAACTTGAGCAATACGGCAACGGCATTGCCGAAAAGCCTGAAATTGTCGCACTCAACAAGGCCGACGCGCTCGGTGAAGAGCTTTCGCTCGACGTAGCGAAGGAGTTTGAACAGCACACGGGTATAACGCCTATGATCATTTCCGGCGTATCGAAAGACGGCGTAAGCAAGGTGCTTTTTGCCATCAACGATATCATTCAAAGGACCCGTGCAGGCACTCTGGATGAGGAAGAATGATTCCCAAAGACCTGATCGCCTTATCTAGAACCATTATAATAAAGATCGGCTCTGCCTTGCTCGTCGACGGCAACAGAGGCGTCCGCAAAGATTGGCTGTTCGCGCTGGCCGAAGACGTTATAGCCCTCAAGAAACAAGGCAAATCTGTTCTGATTGTTACCAGCGGTTCGATAGCTTTGGGGCGCAAGGCCATGGGCCTGGACCACAACACCGCCTCTTCCTCTATCCCTTTAGAATTGAAGCAAGGTGCCGCCGCAGTTGGCCAAACAGCGCTTATGCAGGCCTACATCGAAGTGTTCGCACCACATGGCGTTACAGCCGCGCAAATCCTTTTGACGCCGACGGATACCGAGAATCGCCGCTCACATTTAAACGCGCGTGCGACGATCCATGCGTTGCTTGAGAATGGCTTGATCCCTGTCATCAATGAAAACGACACCGTGTCGACAGCGGAAATCCGTTTCGGAGACAATGATCGGCTGGCGTCTCGTGTGGCACAAATGATTGGCGCCGATCTCGTAATACAATTATCCACCACTGATGGGCTTTATACGGCGGATCCACGCATTGATGAAAGCGCAACGCATATTCCGTTGGTGGAAAAACTCTCCGCGGACCACGCGGCTATGGCTGGTGATGCATTGGCCGGCGTTTCTACAGGAGGCATGAAAAGTAAAATTGAAGCAGCCCGCATTGCAACGGAATCCGGTGTGCACATGATTATCGCGAAAGGCTCGGATAGCCACGCTTTACAAAATGTTATTACGGGTTCCGCCCGCGCGACGGTGTTTCTGGCATCTGTTCAACCCCGCTCTGCCCGGCAAAAATGGATACTGGCACATGTTAAGCCTAAAGGCACGATTACCTTGGACGATGGTGCCTGCAACGCCTTGCTCTCAGGCAAAAGCCTTTTACCCGCCGGTGTCAAAAAGGTCGAAGGTGTGTTCGATAGAGGGGATGCCATTAGCATTTACGATATGGCCGGTAAAAAGCTGGGCATTGGAATCTGCGCATATAATAGCGAAAATACCAGTCTTATAGCGGGCAAAAAAAGCTCGGAAATTTCACAGATATTGGGCTATTCACGCGGCGATGAACTAATTCACCGCGATGATATGGTTTTATCCTAAGCGGGTTCTTTTTCTACAATCATAAACGCTATACGTTTTGCAAGCGGTAGCACCAGCATCAATACCGGATAGGCGACTATCCAGGAAACCGGCCATGCGGTCAGCCAGACATGGAAAAAGTCCTCCCTAAAACCTATGCTCCGCAGCGTGGCAACCCCAGATACTACGCACGACATCATAATAGAAATGATTAGCGGCAGAACGTATGACAGGCTGCGCGCGGGTAATTTACGAAATAACATGGCCATGAAGAATTCTATTTAAAATATAATCGTTTTCGATGGGGAATGAGTTATTCTCTAGCTTCCGAAAATTCAAGAGTTTTCAAAAAGGATTTATTCGATATGCGCACCGAAACACCGAAAACAATCTACCTTAAAGACTATACGCCCCCAGCGTACAAGGTGGAGCATATCGACCTGCGGTTTGAGATCTTCGATAGAAAAACCATAGTTCATGCCAAAACACAGTTTATAAGAAATCATAAGGGGCATGAAAAGCTGTTCCTCAACGGCGAGTATCTAAAGCTTGTCTCCGTTATGTTGGATGGCCAGAAAGTTGAGCCGGAAGTTCTGAGCAACGGCATCAATATAACCACGCCGGATAAAGAAAAATTCACGCTGGAAGTTGTCACCGAAATAGAGCCGGAGAAAAACACAAGGCTCGAAGGTTTGTATTTTTCCGGCAGCGCATACTGCACCCAATGCGAAGCGGAAGGTTTCCGGACTATCACCTATTATCCAGATCGTCCGGATGTGATGGCGACGTTCACGGTGCGTGTGGAGGCGGATGAAAAGAAATGCCCTGTGTTATTGTCTAATGGCAATTTGCAGGAAAAAGGCAGCCTTGGGAACGGTCGCCACTTCACCGTATGGAACGATCCTACGCCGAAGCCCTGTTACCTCTTCGCTTTGGTGGCGGGCGATCTCGAACATGTCCATGACACTTTCACAACGCGTACGGGTAACAAGGTTGATTTATATATCTATGTCCGCAAGGGTGACGAAGGCCAATGCGCCCATGCTATGACATCCCTCATAAAATCCATGAAATGGGATGAAGATGTTTACGGCCGTGAATACCAGTACAATATATTCAATATTGTCGCGGTGTCGGATTTCAACATGGGTGCGATGGAGAACACTTCTCTGAATATTTTTAACACCGCACTCGTGCTCGCTCATCCCGAAACGGCTACCGATGGAGACTTTCTGCGCGTAGAAAGCGTTATCGCGCATGAATATTTTCACAACTGGACGGGCAACCGTGTCACCTGCCGCGACTGGTTCCAGCTTTCTTTGAAAGAGGGCCTGACGGTTTTCCGTGATCAGGAATTCTCTGCCGATATGAATTCACGTGGCTTACAGCGCATTGATGACGTACAACATCTCCGCAAAATGCAGTTCCCGGAAGATGCCGGTCCCCTGTCCCACCCCATTCGCCCGGATAATTACATAGAGATCAACAATTTCTATACGATGACCGTGTACGAAAAAGGCGCGGAGGTTATCCGCATGTTCCATACCCTGCTTTCGCCGAAAACATACCGCAAGGCGACGGACCTTTATTTCGATCGCTTCGATGGCCAGGCCGTTACCACTGAGGACTGGGCGAAGTGCATGGAAGATGCATCCGGTATGGATCTGTCACAGTTTAAACTGTGGTATTCCCAAGCTGGGACACCGGAAGTGGAAGCCCGAAGCGAATACAACGAAACAGACAAAACCTTTACGCTTACACTGCGCCAATACGTGCCCGAAACGCCGGGTCAGGCGGATAAGAAGCCTATGCACATACCTGTTGCTGTGGGCCTTGTCGGCCCGAATGGTGACGATATGATCGGAACGCAGGTGCTTGATCTTAAAGAGCCGGAGCAAAGCTTTGTCTTCAAAAACATTGGCGTGCGTCCCGTGCCTTCTATCCTTCGCGGCTTTTCCGCACCGGTAAAACTCACAACCGATCTTACCGATGAAGATCTGCGGTTCCTTATGGTCCACGACTCTGATGGATTTAACAAATGGGAAGCAGGGCAAACTTATGCTCTTCGTGCAATCAACAGATTGATCGATACCGGCGAAATGGATGAAGGCTTGCTGGACTCTCTGGAAAGTCTGCTTGATCTCGCGGTTCAGGGCAAAGAAGACAAGGCCCTGATAGCGCGCGCCTTGAGCCTGCCGGAAATCCAGATCATTGCGCAAACACGCGATGAAGTTGACCCGGATGCGATTTATAAGGCCCGGGAAACTATCAGGGAGCAATTCGTAGAACGCTGCAGCGATAAAATCATGTCGGTGTATAAAGCCAACATGGAAACAGGCCCATACAGCATTTCGCCGGATGCCATGGCCAAGCGTTCGCTTAAAAACACAATGCTGTCTTATCTGGATGATCCCGCCCTTGCAGCGGAACAATATAAAAAGTCATCCAATATGACCGACCGCGTCGCTGCTTTGTCTGTGCTCACGGATCATGAGGGCGAATACAAACAAGAAGTATTCAAGGATTTCTATCAGAAATTCAAAGATTACCCGCTCGTAATTGATAAATGGTTCTCGTTGCAGGCTCTTGGCGTAAATGACAACA
>JAPJRC010000033.1 GCA_030824805.1 Micavibrio sp. | reverse complement strand
TCCTATGATTCACCGCTGCCTTCCGCCACGGAGCCGCCGTCTGATTTCTCGCCCACGGACAGCACGTATGCACCGCCGCCCGCGCAATCCATGGATGGCGAGCGCACGCAACATCAACAACAGAACTATCCGAACAATTCGGTCTCCGGCGTTGTGCGCACGGATGAATCCAAATTCGAAAACCGCACCTTCTGCACGTTCAAAGTATCCTTCACCAGCATCGGCACGGGCATAGACGCCAAGACGGCCGAAAAAGTGAAAACCTATCTTGATGCCAACGCCGACAAGCTTTCCTACAAGACTTCGAAATGGGGCAAGGAAGGCGAATATGATTATTGCATCGATGTGCCGCAGCACAACAACCGTGCGAAAATCTACGCAAACCTGAAAAAACTTCTGCCCTCCAAAGACACGCGCGACAAACGCACGGTGCTGACGGGCAAAGGCTTCAACCGCGTCGAGAATTCCTTCTAATACTCGCTTCCTGCCTCCACGAGCACGGCGAGACCGAGGTAACAAAGCGTAGGAATAAAAGATAAACCCTTAGCGTCCCTGCGCCGCTCTTTTCAAACGATCATTGATCGCAATGCCCAGATCGCGGTCGGGAATATTCATCACCGCAATGCGTGTGTTTCCATGCCCGTCCAGTTCGCGCAGCATGCGGAACAAATTCGCCGCCGCCTCGTTGAGGTCGCCCGTTTCACTTAGATTGCGCAGACGTTTTTCGGGCAGGTCCTTGGCGAAACCGCCGCCGCGCACGCCCATGAATTTCAATGATCCAAACGCCAGCAACGCCTCGCCCGCTTCCACTTCCACCGCGTTCAGACGCACAGGGATGCTGGGCGCGTAATGCTTGAGAAGCTGCCCCGGCGAGCGCGGCTTGTCGTGGTTGCCAAGATCATACGGCACAACGCCAAGATATTCTTTCAGATCGTCCGCCGTTATCGCTCCCGGCCGCACGATCACGGCGTCAGCCCCGCTCAAATCCAGCACCGTGGATTCCAGCCCCACTTCGCACGCACCGCCCGCGAGAATGAAAGGCGCGTTGCTGCCCAAGGAATCCAGAACATGGCGCGGCGTCGTGGCGCTTGGCTCTCCGGAGGCATTGGCGCTTGGCGCGGCGATAGGCACGCCTGCCTCTTCGATCAGCGACAACGCCACAGGGTGGTGCGGCATGCGTATCGCGATAGTGGGAAGCCCGGCGCTGACGAGATCGGAAACACCGCCCTCTTCGCGTTTGGGCAGGATAAGCGTGAGCGGGCCCGGCCAGAACGCGGCCATCAATCCTTTCGCACGATCATCGCACACAACATATTTCTCGGCGTCCGCGCGGTTCGCGACATGGATGATGACAGGGTTTATGGCGGGCCTGTTCTTCGCGGCGAATATTTTCGCAACCGCAATCCCATCGAGCGCGTTCGCGCCGAGCCCGTAGACGGTCTCTGTCGGAAACGCCACCAGTCCGCCGCCGCGGATAATCTCTGCAGCTTCGGCAATCGTCTCGGGGCTGGGTGTCTTGATCGTCGTCATCCGTCACTCTCGTCTATATTTTATTTTTTATGCAGCGTGCCGCCCGTCATAGGCTCCGGCACCGCTGTCGTCGTCGGAAGGCTGATGGGCAGGCCCAGCATAGACCGCACGCCCAGATAGGCGAAACATTCGGCTTCCGTTGCATCGCCGTTCCAGCCGATATCGTCCACCGTGTGCACGCATCCGCCCAGACGTTCGTTCAAATACGCCATCAACGCCTTGTTGTGGCGTCCGCCGCCGCACGCATACCATGCCTTGGGGGCTTTGGGCATATGGTCCATCGCCTTGATGATACCGCCCGCTGTGAAGTGCAGCAGCGTTGCCGCGCCGTCTTCGGTGCTTACCGCGTTTATCTCCTGCACCACGCTGCCAAGCGCCGCGATATCCCACTGGTCACGGTCCAGCGATTTCGGGGGCCTCCGCGCAAAGTAAGGATGCGCGAACCAGTTGTTCAAAAACGCGTCGTGCACCTTGCCCGCAGCGGCCAGCTTTCCATCCTCGTCAAACCGTTCGCCCGTGCGCTTTTGCACCCAGTCGTCCATCAACGCATTGCCGGGACCGGTGTCGAACGCGATGATCGTATCGCCGTCTATATAGGTGACATTCGCAACGCCGCCGATGTTCAAAATCACGGCCGGTAAATCCACCGCCCCGCTCTGCAATCGCGCGGCGTGATACATCGGTGCCAGAGGCGCGCCCTCGCCGCCCGCCTTCACATCGGCGATGCGGAAATCATAGACCACATCGATCGCGCATTCGCGCGCCATCAAATCCCCGTCGCCTATCTGCACCGTGATGCGGTCAGCGGGCGCATGGTACACGGTCTGCCCGTGGAAGCCGATCACGTCGATATCGCGGGCGTGCCTGCCGGTTTCGTGGAGCAGCTGTTGTATGGCCTCGATATGTTTGTAGGTAACCAGCTTTTCCGCCGTTAACAATTTCGGGTCACGGCGGTTTTTCGTGCCGAAACAGGCGCGTATTTCTTCCCGCACCTTGGGCTGGTACGGCACCGTGACAAAGGCCAGTGGCTTTACGTGGTTGTGCCCGTCCGTCTCGATCAGGGCGCAGTCCACCCCGTCCAGCGAAGTGCCGGACATCAACCCTATTGCGGTGTAGACTTTGTGCTCTGCCATGGCTATAACCCTGTTATGACATACAAATCCGATTTCCTGAATATCTTAAACGAACGCGGCTTCATCCACCAGTGCAGCGATTTCGAAGGCCTCGACAAAAAGCTCCAGGAAGGCCCCCAATCCGCCTATATCGGCTTTGATCCCACGGCCAAGTCGCTCCATATTGGGAACCTGACCGGTATCATGATGCTGAAATGGTTTCAGGAAACAGGCCACAAGCCTATCACGCTCATGGGCGGCGGCACAGGAAAAATCGGCGACCCCTCGTTCAAGGATGAGAGCCGCAACCTGATGACGGATGACGTTATCAAGGACAACATGGAACACATCCGCACCACCTGCTTCACGCAGTTCCTGAAATATGGAGACGGAAAAACCGATGCGATGATGGTCAACAACGATGACTGGCTATCGAAGCTTCACTATCTCGACTTCCTGCGCGATTACGGCCGTTACTTCACCATCAACCGCATGATCGCCTTTGACAGCGTGAAGACGCGCCTCGAACGCGAAAGCCCGCTGACGCTGCTCGAATTCAACTACATGGTGATGCAGGGTTACGACTTCCTCGCCATCTACCGCGAGCACGGCACGATCCTGCAGATGGGCGGCTCCGACCAATGGGGCAACATCATCAACGGTGTCGACCTCGCGCACAAATCCGACAAGGTGCAGCTGTTCGCGCTCACCGCGCCGTTGTTGCTGAATTCGGCGGGCGAGAAAATGGGCAAAACCGTCGGCGGTGCTGTCTGGCTCAACAAGAATATGTTCTCGGCCTATGATTACTGGCAATATTTCCGCAACGTCGATGACGCGGATGTCGGCAATCTTCTGGCGCGCTTTACGATGCTGCCAATGGCGGAGGTCAAACGCCTCGCCGCGCTGCAAGGGTCCGAAATCAACGAAGCCAAGAAAATCCTCGCGCACGAGGCCACAAAGCTCAACCACGGCGAAGCCGAGGCGCTGGCCGCGGCCGAAACCGCGAAGAAAGTTTTCGAACAAGGCGGCGTGGGCGGCGATTTGCCTTCCATCAACGTGGCGAAAGCCGATCTTGAAAAGGGCATCTCCGTGCTTGACCTGTTCGTACAGGCGGGCCTTGCGGCCTCGAAAGGCGAAGTCAAACGCCTCATCGAAGGCGGCGGCGCGAAATGCAACGATGTAGCGATTACAGATGCAACCGCAACGCTGGCCGCGAACGACCTGACGCAAGACGGTTATATAAAGCTTTCCGCAGGCAAGAAAAAACACGCGCTGGTAAAGACAAACTAGAAACCGGTTAGATCTACCCAAGAAAAACCCGCCTAATTGGCGGGTTTGCTTTTTACCGTGGCCGATGGCTTTGGCGATGCGTTGGGGGCCGCTTTCACCGGCTCCTTTTTCTTTTGCTGTTTCTCTGAAGGCTTCACGATGCTTTGTGAATCTTCCGGAATTTTGCTTTCGTATCCGCCTTCGAAAAGAATGTTGCGCAGGAAGCCCGGCGCCAGAACGGAGAGCGGGTTTACCATGACGCTCGGGTTGTTGCTCGGCCCCTTCATGGTATAGGTCGCCGCAATCAGGCCTGTGTCGCCGCCGAGAATGTTCCCGAGCAGCGGTATTTTCGCAATGATAGAATTGATCTCCGTCATCGGAATGATCGTGCCCGAGACATCGGTTTTTTTCCTGCCGCGGTCGACCACGCCTTCGAACGTCAGGCCAACGCTCGAACCCGACGTCTTGCCGTCTTTGATGACAAGCAGGTTTCCGTCCGGGCGAAAACGCCATTCGAAGTTCGATTCAAGCTTCGAGAAGACAAGCCCCTGGTTGCTCAGCAGGTCGCCGACGCCGGAAAGGCTCATGAGGCTCAGAAGGCTCGCCAGCGCGGGCGCTTTTACCACGCGGAAATTCTCCATGCGCATCGATCCGAACAGATCGTCACGCAAATCTCCGCCTTCCGGTGCGCCATAGATGATGAGCGTACCGCCGTGAATATTCTCGTAAAGCCCGAACGTGTACAGCACGGCGCCAGCATCGTTGGTCTCCAGACGGAACGTGCGGCGGCTTGTGGAATCGGGCATAAAGCGCACAAGCAAACGACCGGCCTTGCCCACGCTGCCTTCTAGCGTTACGCGTGTGATATCGCCTTCCGTATCCGTTTGCAGATAGGATTTTGCCCCGCGTACGGATTGCCCGTTCGCGCCCAGCATTTCATCGGCGGTCATGGTGATTGCCATTGCCTGCTGTTTTTTCTTGGGCAATTGCCCCTGCGCCTGAAGCCCCATGTCCGAGCTTTCGGTTTCCTGCAGGAACGGCGCGAGGTCAAACACCGATCCCTTGGCATCGACATTCATCACGTTCTTGTCATCGACCTTGAACGTCACCGCCATCCTCGTCTTGCCGATGACCGCGTTCGGAAGATTGCCGCTCGAAAGATCGGCGCTCTTGCCGTTCATCGGTGCGAAATTGATCGTTGCTTTGCTGACGGAAAAATCATTGCCCGTGATGCTGACATCGCTCAATTGCTTGATGACATTGTCCTTGAGTGAAGCCCTGGCGGTTACAGAGGCCGCGGTACCGGCCTTCTTTTCATACTTGAACGGATCGATATAGATGCGCGCGGGCGTAAGATCGCCTTTCACATCGACGCTCTGCGTACCGTCGCCCTTGTCCGTATACACAACATCCACCGGCACTGTGCCGCTGACATACTCGTCCAGATTGACGCCGAAATGGTTGCGCAGTTCCTGGTCGGCGCCGATGCTGGCATCGATCTTCATGGAATACGGGTTGCCCTTGCTCTCGAAATACTGGTGCCATTCAAGCTTCGTCGCGCGCCCTGCGAGCGCGGCATCGCCCTTGATGCGGAAACCGCCCGGCTCGGTCGCCAGCGCCAACGGGCCGCCGGACAGCGTAAGCCCCTCCACCACTTCGGGAATGCTGAGTTCCGACAGCGTGCCGTTGATATCCACCTTCACATCCTCTTTCGGGATATCCTTGATGGTGGGAAGGCCGACGCTTACCGCGGCATCAATGGTGCCTTTTACCTTGGATGCATCGATGCCTATTTCTTCCTTGCCCATATTGATAGGCTCTGCCGCAATATAACCCAGCGCAGTCGCGACAGGCCCCTTGGCTTTCAGATCGACCGTGACATAACCCGCACCGGCGCGCATCAGGTCCGTTACCACGACTTTGATATCGCGCCCTTCGAGGTCGCCGATCTTGCCGCTCTCGCCGTTGATGGTCAGAACCTCCTCGGCCAGATCGAGCTTGCCCGTGCCTTTGCCCTCGGTGACCGGCATCAATGTCGGGCTGTAGCGCACGCTCGCGCCTTCGAAGGCAAAATCGAGCGTCAGTTGCGGCACGTCGATAGACCATTCTTCACGGTCCAGCTCTTCGTTGTGCACTTTCTCGCCCGCCATCACCATTTTCAGCACAACATTGCTGAATTGTCCCGCCTCGATATCCCGGCCCAGCCATGTATAGGCCTCGCCGTCATGTTCGGATTTCGGGAAGAGCGGGGGAATCTGTTTCAAGTCCGCATTGGCCACGCGCAGCTCTATGGGAAGGCTCATGGATTTTTCGGCAAAGCTTCCTTTCGCTTCACCCGCAAATGCTATGCCGCCGATCTCGCCGGAGATCTGTGAAATATTCACATTGTCATCGCTCGATTTGTAATCGGCTTTCAGAACAATATCCTTGAGTGTGATCGGCGCATCGAACTCCGCCGGAATATTCACGCTGCCCGACGGGATGGATCCGTTGAAGCTGATATAGGTCGGCGTCAGGTTCGTATCCGCCGCCAGTTCGAGTTCGCCCGACAAAAACAAATCCTGCCCCGCCAGATCTTCCGGCACAGGCAGGAAGCGCGAAACGAAATAAGGGTTCAGGTCGTTGACGCGCGCGGCCGCGCGGAAATCGTCCGTTTCCTTGCGGTAGACCATGTCCACCTTGATAGAGGCTTCCTTGTCGCGCCCGCCGGGCAGATCGATATCAAGCGAAGCCGCGATGCCTTGCGGGTGTTCGGCAAGGCCGAAATCAAAATCGGTCAGATACCACGACAGGCCGTATTCATAGTCTCTTACGGCAACGCTGGCATTCTTGATGACGAACTTGTCGAGACGCGAGATGAAACTGCCGCGCTTGTGTGTCGCCATATCCTTGAATATCTGTGCGATCTCCTGTCCCGGGTCCGGCTTGTCTTCTACATCCGGCAGAGGCTTTGCCTCCTGCGTTTCCTTGTCCTTGATGAAGAGATTAAGTTCGCCTTGCTTCGTGCGCACAAGTTCGAGCGACGGCGCGTTGATCTCGACACTGACAGGGCGTATGGCGCCGAAAAAAAGCGCGCCGCGCGACAGGCCGACCGATGCGCTCTCGATGGTGAGGGAGTCGGCTTCCTTGCCACCCTTGCTGACTTTGAGTTTGGAAAGATCGAGAATGAACGGCCCCTGCAGTTCGGGCCATGTGAACACCATGTTGTCGAAACGCACCGTGAGCTGCTCGTCTTCGTTCGACAGCGCCTCTTCGACATAATCCTTCGCCCACGCGATGCTGATGGGCCCCTGCGAAAGCTTCCACATGAACAGGCCGAACCCTATGGCGCACAGCATCGCCAGGATCATAATGGTGTTCATTGTGATAAGCAGCGTGCGGTGGCTTATTTTAAGCAGGGGCTTGAACAAGGGCCGATCCTCGGTAAAGGCAGATTAATCAAGTTAAACAATAGGATAAAAATATACGTTTGTCAGCTTGGTTTCTTGACTTTGGCCTCCATTGTGCCACGTTAAAGCCATCCCAGACGACCCGAACGCATAAGCAAGAAGGATGCCAATGACCGCTTTGAAAGAAGGTTCCGCCGCGCCGGAAATTGATCTCCCCACCGACAACGAAGGGCATTTTCGCCTGTCCGACATGAAGGGTGAGTATGTTCTCGTTTATTTCTATCCGAAAGACGACACGTCGGGCTGCACGGCGGAATCCTGCTCGTTTTCCGAAAACATAAAATCATTTGAAAAGCTCGGCGTGGCCATTGTCGGCGTTTCCAAGTGCAGCGTGAAGAAGCACAATAAATTCAAGGAAAAATACGACCTGCAATTCCCTCTCGCCTCCGACGAACACGGCGATGTCTGCGAACGTTACGGCGTGTGGGTCGAGAAATCCATGTACGGCCGCAAATATATGGGCATCGAGCGCACGACGCTTTTGATCGACCCCAAAGGCAAGATCGTGAAAATCTGGCCCAAGGTAAAAGTCCCCGGCCACACTGAAGACGTGCTCGCCGTGCTCAAGGAACAAAAGAAAGCGGCATAATGGCGTCTATCGAGCTGCATGTGTCCGATTTCACACCGGTGCGGGAATTCTACACCCGCCTCGGCTTTGAAACCGTGTGGGAACAGGCGCCCGACGGGCACAAAGGCTACCTTGTGATGAAGTCCGGCAACAACCTATTGCGCTTCTGGTGCGGCAACGACGATGTGCACGACCACCCCTATTTCAAAACTTTTCCGGCGCAAAGCCCGCTCGGCAAGGGCGTTGAGGTGGTGCTAGAGCTGGAAAATCTCGACGCGTTGTACGACGCATTCAGGGACAGCGAATATCTTGTCGAACCCATGCGCAAAAAACCTTGGGGCCTGCACGATTTCCGCCTTAAGGATCCGTTCGGATATTATCTGCGCATCACCACGCCGCACGATATCACCGCAACTACCGCCTATCTGATCGCCTAAATATAGGCGCGCGCTTACAAGAACAGGCTGACGCCATAGCCTGCGACGCCGCAAGTGAGAATGACAAGCGGAACAACCCATTTCCAACGGATGCAATACAAACCCGCAAGGGCCAAAAGGAAAATCACAAGCGAAAGCGGCCCGGTCAGGGTGTGCAACGCAATCTCGACGAGCGTTACAAACAACAATCCGATCACACTGGCCGCGATGGCGTCGAGCACGCCATGAAACGCAGGATTTTCAATTGCCTTTTCAATATAGCGGTGCCCCAGAAGCGTGAAAGAAAAGGCCGGAAGAAAAATGCCCGCCGTTATCAAGAACGCACCGCCCAATCCTCCGGCGAGATACCCCAGGAACGTGCCGAAAATCACAAGAGGGGCCGGAACCACATTCGAAAGCGCAATACTGTCCAGAAACGCTTCGTGGGTGATGGCGGGATATACATCAACCATGCTGTCCCGCAGAAACGGTATTGCGGTGTATGCGCCGCCAAAAGACAGAAGGCCCGCCTTCAACCCGTCCCAAAACAACGCGCCTTCGCCCGATACCGCAACAGGCACAGCCTCGTGCTGTATGAATGCCAAGACGCTCAGCAACGATAAAACGCCCATCGCGACGTAACCTGCATACGTGCCGTATCGTGCCCAGGCAAACTGCGCGATTGCAGCAACCATAAACACGATCAGGAAATGGACATGCAGCAACGTCATAACGCCTGCGGCAACGGCAAGGCAAAAAAGACGGCGATTGATAAGAATTTTGCCGCCCAGATGATGCAGGGCCCGCGCGATCAGCGCTGTCACCGCGGGCGCCACGCCGACGAAAAACGGAAGAAGCGCCTTGGCACCGAACGCTTCATACGCCGCGGCCAGCAGCAGGATCAGCAACAATCCCGGCAGCATGAATCCAAGCCCTGCGAGAAAGCCGCCGGGCCGGCCTCTTCTGATCATGCCGAAATAGACGCAGAGTTCGTGGGCTTCCGGTCCGGGCAACGCCTGATAGATGGCCAGCACGCGCTGGAATTTTTCCGGCGTGATCCATTGCTTGCGCTCCACAAGCTCTTCACGGATCATCGCGATTTGCGCCACGGGCCCGCCCCATGCCAGCGCACCGAACTTCAGGAATGTCAGAAATATAGAAAGATATGATTCCTTCATAACGCCACACTTCCGGTAAAAGAAAACCCCGCATCACGGCGGGGTTTTTCTAAGCTTTTTGCATTAGGCCGCTTTTGCGAGCAGCGGCGTGACGTTGCGTCCGCCCTGTGCCTTGTTCATATGGTCGTGCACGTGGGCCACCATGTCGTCCGTTCTCTCGTGAAAGAAATGGTTGGCATTGGGCACAACGCGGTAATCGATGCTGATGCCTTTTTGCGCCTGCAGTTTCTCGACCAGTTTCTGCACGCTCGGCTCGGGAACGATATTGTCCTTTTGTCCGTGCAGGATCAAACCTGAGCTCGGGCAAGGCGCGAGGAAGCTGAAATCATAGATGTTGGCCGGCGGCGCAACGGAGATGAAACCTTGAATTTCCGGACGGCGCATCAAAAGCTGCATGCCGATCCAAGCACCGAACTGGAATCCCGCGACCCACACATACGGCGCGTTCGGGTTGATCTGCTGCATCCAGTCAAGCGCGGAGGCGGCATCCGAGAGTTCGCCTTCACCGCGATCGAACACACCTTGGCTACGGCCGACGCCGCGGAAGTTAAATCGCATGGTCGAAAAACCGCGCGCAACCATCGCTTGGTACAGCAAATATGTGTTCTTGTTGTTCATGGTCCCGCCATGCTCCGGCGAAGGATGCAGGCAGAGCGCCAAAGGCGCATTGGGAATTTTGGAATGGTGATAACGGGCTTCTAGGCGGCCTGCTGGGCCGTTGAAAATAATTTCTGGCATTGATTGTCTTTCCACACAAGGACAGTATCTATGCACAAGTATTAGACCCTCGATTCACAAAAGTCCAAATTTTTCGTATAAGTGTTTGATTCTTTGTGGGTAACTGGATTTTTCTTGAATTTCCATAGCTACACTTAAGTCTTTTAAAAGTTCAATGATTTGCTTATAAAGCTGCATGCGCCGCATATATCTTGATTATAACGCCACCGCGCCCATACGCCCCGAAGCAATCGCTTCGGCGTCTGATGCGATGCGCTTTGTCGGCAACGCCTCTTCCATCCATGGTTTTGGCCGTGAGGCGCGCAAGATTGTCGAGGACGCTCGCGCCGAAGTCGCATCACTTGTGAATGTGCGCGCAGCGCAAATCATCTTCAACGCCGGTGCGACCGAAGGCAACAACACCATTCTTTCCGGCTATCAGGACAAACGCGTTTTGATCTCCGCGATCGAGCATCCTTCCATCATCGAAGCCGCACCGAATGCGCAAAAAATCCCGGTGACCAAAGACGGCATTGTCGATCTCGCAGCGTTGGAGAAACTGCTGCCTGCGGATCTGGTGTGCATACAGCTCGTCAATTCCGAAACGGGCGTCATACAACCCGTCGCGGAAATCGCCGCGCTCATTAAGGCCCATGGCGCAAGGCTTCATTGCGATGCCGTGCAGGCGGCCGGACGCATATCGCTCGATTTCAAGGCGCTCGATGTCGACTACCTCACGCTCTCCGCACACAAATTCGGCGGGCCCCAGGGCGTTGGCGCGCTGGTCTTCCGCGAAGCTTTGCAAATGCCGAAATTCATGCGCGGCGGCGGTCAGGAAAAACGCCAGCGCGCGGGCACGGAAAATGTCGCGGGTATCGCCGGTTTCGGCACCGCCGCCAAAATCGCGGCCATCGAACTGGAAACCTATCAGACGCATACCAAAGCGTTGCGGGACAAACTGGAATCCGCGTTGAAACAGGTCGCGAACGATCTGGTCATCGTTTCCGAAAACGCACCGCGCGTCTCCAACACAACCTGCGCGCTTCTGCCCGGAGCGCCCGCGGAAACCGCCCTTATGGCGATGGACCTCGAAGGCGTTGCCGTATCCAGCGGTTCCGCCTGCTCTTCCGGAACCTTCAAGCCCTCCCATGTATTGGAATCCATGGGTTACGGTGAAGACGGCGCGAAGTCCGCCTTGCGGTTTTCCACCGGATGGGCTACCACCGCGGACGAAATTGACCAAGCCATTGCGGCCTATGACCGCGTGATAAAAAGACTGAGAAAATAATGCCGAAAATTACATTCATCCTCAAAGACGGTTCCGAAAAAGTGGTAGACGCGCCTGTCGGCCTCTCGCTGATGGAGGTCGCCGTGAAAAACAACATCGAACAGATAGACGGCACTTGCGGCGGCAGCCTCGCCTGCGCCACATGCCATGTCTATGTGAAACCTGACTGGTGGGACAAAACCCTGCCCGACGGCGAAAAGAGCGATGACGAGGAAGACATGCTCGATCTCGGCTTTGACGTGCGCAAATATTCGCGTCTCGGCTGCCAGATCATGGTGAGCGACGAACTCGAAGGGCTCGTCGTCGCCGTGCCGGGCACGAAGACGGGCTGGTGATGCTTGACGGCGCTTCCGGTCGACATTCGCATGGCGCTGGAAAAAATGGCTGACGGGCAGTCACTCAAATCCCTCGCCCAGAATTACCAATCCATATCAGACCGCTACCGCGGTGAGCGTGATGCGAAAAACACCGCGCTCCAGATACGCTCGGTGGAAGAAGCGCTTGCATATGCCATCGCCCGCATGCCGGCAACATACGGCGCCGTGCACGATGTTCTGGGCCGCGCAATGGAAACCATCCCCACGCTTGATCCGAAAACATTGCTCGATATCGGCGCCGGGCCCGGCACGGCCAGCCTTGCCGCGATGGAATATTTCCTGCATTTGAAGGAACTGCGCCTTGTAGAGCCGAACGCGCATTTGCGCGGTCTTTCACAGCATCTCTGCCACGCGCAGGAAGGCGAGATTCTGTTTGAAACGGCATCGCTTTCGACGGCGGATCTGGACAACCATGCCGATCTGGTGCTGCTCTCCTATGTGCTCAATGAAATACCGGCGAACGATCTTGCGGAAAATATCAAACGCTTGTGGGACGCGACCAAACAGGCGCTCGTGATCATAGAACCGGGCACGCCCGACGGATACGAACTGGTCCTGCGCATACGCGAAATTCTTTTGCAGCAAGGCGCGCGCATCGCGGCGCCCTGCCCGCACGATCTCACCTGCCCGCTGAAAGACACATCGCTCTGGTGTCACATGTCGACGCGCATCGAACGCTCCTCCCTGCACAGGAAGGTAAAGGCGGACGCAGCGCTCGGGTATGAAGACGAAAAATTCTCCTACATCATCGCAACGCGTCTTCCCGCCGCGCGGCCCTCGGCGCGGTTGATCGGCCACCCGCACGGGCAAAAGCTTATATCGTTGCAGGTGTGCGAGAAGACGGGCACGGCCGCCACGCGCGTGCTATCGAAACGCGACGAAGACTATAAAACCGCGAAGAAACTGGATTGGGGCGACGCGCTCTAGACGACGCGCTCTAGACGACGATCGGGCGCGGCTGGAACTGGATATGATCGAAAATATCCATTGCCTCGTCCACCGAACGCGCCCATTGCACGGCCTGTTTGGTTTTGTCGTCCAACGTATGGCGCAACGCGTTGAAGCTTCCTTTTGCATCGAGAAGAATAACGGGCTTCATCGCCTCGCCCGGCTTGTTGAGCTTTTGCAGATCCGAAAGCAACAGGGCATGGCCCTCGCCATCTTCGTCGGGCAGCGCGATCAGCATGTCGGATTCTGTCAGCACCTTGTTCTTGCGCGTTTCCGCATCCGGCACCGTCACGCTGGAAAAGCGTCTGTTCATCAGCGGGAAGGGTTTGTCGAATGTGGAATCCACAACGGCGGTGATGTGGCCGCCGTCGCACAGCACCGAGCGCGCGAATTCCACCATCATGCTTTGCACGCCGCCATAGACGACTTCCACATTGCGGCGGCCCAGCGCATGGCCCAGCAATTCAAGATCCGACGTGAATTCGCGTCTGGCTTCGGATCCGCAGAAAACTGCAACGGTGCTATATGATAATGACATGACAAACTCCTGCCCGCGTTTTAATCCCGCCGGGGCTTTCGCGCAAGAAAAATATGAAATTACCAAGCGCAAACCGGAAATATAGCCAGATTCAGGGCTTAAGCGGCTGGCGGAGGGCGGCTGGCTTACGGCTTCAGGAACGTGCGGATCGCCTTGGCGAGGATATTGGCCCAGCGCTCCTGCCCCGCCTCATCCTCTATCGTGTCCTGCCGGATTTCGACGAGTATGTGCGGCAACCCGTTCAAAAGCCCGTGACGGCCGCAGCTCTGCCCCGGCATCTCGCGGCAGTCATAGGGCGCGTGCTGGCCAACCTCCAGCCCCTCCTGCTCCTCGATAATCTTTGCAAGCCGCGCCATCTCATCATCGCTCCCGTACGTGGTCATGCCGATTTCCCACGGGCGGTACGCACAGCCGCGCAGCTGCGTCGTGCAGCTATGCATGCTGAACAGGAACGGCGTTTCGATGCGCTTTCTTACATCGGCGATCATCCGTTCGGTGGCGTCGTGATAGACATGGAAGATATCGTTGATGCGCTCGGCCTTTTCTTCCTCGCTCAAACAGAAATTGCCGCGGACCAGAACCTTGTCGCTTTCGGGGCGGCAAAGCTGCGGGTGGTGGATCGGCCTGTTGACGTCGATGATAAGGCGGGAATAGAGGCAGTATATGCTCGGCACGCCCAGCATATCCGAAAGCCTGCGCGTCACGCCCTCGATGCCGATGTCCCAGCCGATATGCGAGAGCCTGTTTTCCTCGGATACGCCGAGGTTGTTCAAAAAATCCGGTATGTAGTGCCGCGCGTGTTCGACCGTGAAAATGGCGGGAAAATCGCCGTCCAGATTCTGCGTTTCGTACACATTCGGAAATCTTGTCATCACACGCCTCGTTTTCGCGATCCTACGCAAAATCCGGCCGCGATAGAATAAAAATCTGGAAAAAAATTATGCCGCGGGCGCTGCGGGTTTTGCCGGCGTCGGCATCAACGTGCACACCGCGCCCATCGGCTTCCGGCGCAGATCGTCGTATATCTCCATCGCCTCGCCCGTGCTGCCCGCCCAATGTATGGCGCATTTGATTTCGGGGTCGGAAAAGCCCGTCTCGATCGCCTTGTCCAGCAATTGCGCCATGCCGTTGAAATGCCCGTCTATGTTGACGAGGATCAGCGGCTTTATCGGCTCGCCCGGCGCCTTGTATTTTTCGAGGTCGTTGAACGCGATCATTTCAAAGTTTTCGTCGAACGTGCCGACGCCGCCCGGCAATGCAAAGGCGAGCTGCGATCCGAACAGCATTTCGCTTTTTCTCTGGAACAAATCCTCGACGGTGATGAGGGAGAATTTCGGGTTGATGTAACGCGCGGGTTTTATCAGCGTGTGCGGGATGACGGCGGTGATGGATGCGCCTTCCGCGTGCGCGGCGCGGGAGAATTCGCCCATCAATCCCATATCGCCGCCGCCATAGATAATCTCGACCGGACGGCGCCCGAGTTCGCGGCCTAGCGCGCGGGCCTCTTCGGCGTATATGGGTTTGTTACCGAGGCGCGAGCCGCAAAACACGGCCACCTTGTTGTAAGATCCGGACATAGCAAAACTCCTGTCCTGAGTCTTAGCGGGGCGTAGAAAAGGCTGCAAGAAAAATATGCAAAATAATCTTATATATAATTCTATTTAAATTTATCGCCAGAATCTTTGCAAAACTCGAGCAATACGGGTAGCCATGTTTCTTTATACCATAACCATATTTTCTTCATTACTGTTTCTCCGTAATCTGTCGCCTCAACGTTCCTTTTAGCAACGTTTTGCCATTTTTTTTGCCAGAAAGCTTGATGGTGTTGGGCAGAGAAATTTTTAAATCCTTTTGCTTGGACTAGCTTTACGATTTCATCTTGAGTGCATCTTTTATAATTAACTTTTTTTATTGCTGTTACCGTGTAAGGAGCACCTTCTTCATAGTTTACTAGCTGCGTTATATCAGACTTTGTTTTAGATGTCGCTTCAGTGGAATAATAAACGTTAAGCTGAAAAGCGTTATCATTTACAAAGTCGCTTTTTAATATTTCTTGCTGTATCGCTCTAATTTTCTCAGGAAAAGAACTTTGTTCTAATTGAACAATTTGGTCCTTGTTTAATTTTACAAATTGTAAAGCTAAGGATAGCTCCTTTGCCAAAGAAAGATGTGGCCCGAACCATTCAGTCATGTAGCGTTCAAAATTGACACAATTTGCTTGAAAAAGTGCCCCAAAACATTCATCACCACCTAAGAAAAATGTATGTTCTACTTCATCTCTTATCTTTACGAGTATAGATAAATTTTCAACAACAGCGGGGTCTTTAATCGGACAAATTGCTTTTCCCAGAGTTCCTCCTAGTGTTACAGAATTCCCATTAGGAACTTTGCTAGAGCCTAATTTGGCCTGCTCCATTTTTTCATGCAAAAGATAAGTCCATGCAATATTGGAAAGGACACTAAAAATTTCAGTTTTAAATGTCATTGCTGGACTATTAAAAATCTGAACTGCAGAGACCATAGTTTCTCTAGCTCGAATAAGACGCCCATTTTTGTGAGGATTGAGTAACGTTTTCGGATCGTATGACTCTTGAACTGCTAGATATTGCGCAACATCATCCGCCTTAGCAGCAATAATTTTAGCATCACCGGAAACTTCTGAAACTCTGGCTTGATTGACTGTAGTAGTTCGCCCTTGATTCATGATGAACGTAATATCTTGGGCTCTATAACCTAATTCAAGAAGTCCCTTTGCTAGAGATTTTTCTCTATCAGTTAAACTACCCTCTTTAGATTTTCTATATTTTGGCTGTGGCTTAATATTATTCAGCATAAATATCTCGTAATTATTATAGGAATTAATACCTAGTTATGGTACTTTATCTATCATGAGCAGTAAAGATCACACAAGCAACAGCCATAGGAATAACGGCTGGTCCGACGAACGCCGCGCCAGACACGCCGAGGCCATACGGCGCTGGGCACCATGGGCCAAATCCACCGGCCCACGCACCGCCTTGGGCAAAGCCCGATCTTCCCGCAACGCCCGAAAGCACGGACGGCGCAGCGCCGAATGCCTGCTCTTCCGCAGCCTTATGATGAGCCAGCGCCGCCTGCACGCGGCCGCTGCCGCCCGCGCCCTTCAAATTCAATCAAACGAACTATTGAAAGATAGCCATTTCCGGCTACTTCATGAGGCCGTTCTGGGCGGTGCCTGGCTCATTCCGGCCTATTACCACCTCAAAATTATGCAAAAACCTTGCATTTTTTACCGGCCCGAGGGTAAAAGTTAACGCGATGAAAGACGTGCCGCTCAATTCCATGGGTTTTGCGAAACCCGAAAAAGAAACCCGCGTGGTGGTGGCCATGTCGGGCGGGGTGGATTCGTCCGTGACGGCCGCCCTTTTGCAGGAACAGGGCTATGATGTTGTCGGCGTTACGCTCCAACTATACGATTACGGCGCGGCTGTGGACAGGAAGGGCGCTTGCTGCGCCGGTATAGATATTTACGATGCGCGCCGCGTGGCCGAGGAACGCGGATTCCCGCACTATGTCCTGAACTACGAAGACAATTTCAAGGAAAGCGTCATCACGGATTTCGTGGATAGCTATCTTCAGGGTGAAACGCCTATTCCCTGCGTGAAATGCAACCAGACTGTTAAATTCCGTGACCTGCTCAAGGTCGCGAAAGACCTCGGTGCGGATTGCATGGCAACGGGACACTATATCCAGCGCACGGTAAACCCCGAAACGGGCAAGGCCGAACTGCACCGCGCCATCGATGTGACCAAAGACCAGAGCTATTTCCTCTTCGCGACGACACAGGAACAATTGGATTTCCTGCGCTTCCCCTTGGGCGGCTGGGACAAATCCGTCACGCGCGAACACGCCGAACGTCTGGGCCTCGTCAACGCCGCGAAGCCGGATTCACAGGATATCTGTTTCGTGCCGAACGGTGATTACGCCGCCGTGGTGAAAAAGATCGCGCCCGAAGCCATCAACCCCGGCGACATCGTGCATATCGACGGCCGCAAGCTCGGCGAACACACGGGCATCGTCAATTACACGATCGGCCAGCGCAAGGGCCTTGGCATCGGCGGCGGCCATAATGAGGCGAACGATCCTTTCTATGTCGTGAAGATCGACCCTTCGGCGAACCGCGTGATCGTCGGCCCGAAAGAGGCGCTGGCGCGGGATGTCGTTTATATCAAGCAAACGAACTGGCTCCCCGCCACGATGGAGCCGATGGATGTTCTCGTGAAGCTGCGTTCCATGACGCGCGCCACCCCTGCCCGTTTTATCCCCGGCACGGACGGCACCGGCGAAATCCATCTGGCCGATGCGCAATACGGAATCTCGCCCGGTCAGGCCGCCGTTCTGTATGACGGCAGCCGCGTTCTGGGCGGCGGCTGGATTTCCGGATCTTCCAACAAATCCATACCCTTGGCGGCATAGGCGCGCGGAACCAATATCCGGGCGGGCTCTATATAAGTGATGTTGACAGGCCCGTTCAAAACGGCCATAAAGTCGCAATCCAAAAAGGCGGTGTAGCTCAGCCGGTAGAGCAGGGGAATCATAATCCCTGTGTCGGGGGTTCAAGTCCCTCCACCGCCACCATATTTTCCGGCTATTTTTTCTTGTTCGGCAGATAGGCCAGCGGCCCGTCGTACAGTATTTCATCCGACGGGATATCTTCCGGCCTGATCGTAACCAGCGTCTCCTTGTCCAGCACCCCTTCGCGCACCAATCGCGCCGATTGCCTGCGCAAAATTTCATCGAACAGGTTGCGCACACCCCGCGCGTTGCCAAAACGGTCACGCGCATTGCCTTTCAAATTCTTGAGATAGGCAAGCACTTTGCTGTCCGTTCCTTCGGCCAGAACATATTCGTAATCGGCAGCAAACACTTTGAAAATTTCCGCCATCTCTTCGGAGGTATAATCACGGAAATCAATTGTTTGCGAAAAGCGGCTGCGCAGTCCGGGGTTTGTCTTGATGAATTGCTCCATCTTTTCCTTATATCCCGCGACGACGACGATAAGGCGGTCGGCATGGTCCTCCATGATCTTCATCAGCGTGTTGATGGCATCGTTGCCGTAACCGCCGACATCTTCCGAAAGCGCATAGGCCTCGTCTATGAACAACACGCCGTCCAAAGCCGCCTGACAAACCAGGCTGGTCTTTGCCTCTGTCCATCCAATATATTCCCCGACCAGATCGGCCTTGTGCGCCTCGACCAGATGGCCTGTTTCCACAAGCCCCAACTGATAAAGCACCTGCGATACAATACGCGCCACGTGGGTCTTGCCGGTGCCGGGATTGCCGCTGAAAACCATATGCAGGCCGGGGCTACGACTTTTCAGCCCCATTTCCTTACGTTTTTTATTGATAAAGGCCAGCGTGACAATATCCCTGACATTTTGCTTGATATCGCCAAGGCCCGGAAGCTTGTCGAGCGGCGACATCAGCTCATCGAGCAAATCCTGCTCGACATTGTCCATGGCATGTATCTTTCCGCGCAGCTGCGCCTGTGCATCGTCGGGATAGCTTATACGCAGACGTACCCGTGGCTTGTACGGATCCCCGTCGTCAAGCCCTACGAGCCAGTAGCCACCGCCTTGTTCGACGATAAACAGTCCGTCCTTGCTTCTATCCTTGATAACATCTGAGGTTTTGTTAACTGCCGCTTGTTTGTTCGACAATATCTGAGCGATCGGTGAAGCGCCTCTCTGATTGGAAGATGCGTTATTTTCAGATACGGGCACCACTTCGTATTCCGGCAAGGCGGCAAAAAGATCTTCAAAAAGGCTTTTGTATTCCGGGAGGGCAACGATCTCGTAGGCGCGCATGAATTCTCGTGTTTGTGCAGGATAATTCAAGGCCGCTTGATACAGAAGCTCCATCGCACGGGGCGGATCATCCGGCACGTCCTGCTTATTGTCACAAAGCAGATGGGCAAGATGAAGCTTCATTATATTATAATTCTGTTTGAAAAAATGTTGCTGATCTGTGCATTCGCAATCGCGCGTTCCCATATTTTCGCCGCTATGACAGAACTTTTGGCGCCAGGCCCGAACCTAAACAAATAGGCCTCGATATGATCGGCACCGACATAACCGGCCCGTTTCATATGTTCGAGGTACACCTGCATCTGTTTGTAATGCTCGTCAACACTAGGATCGATTAAGTCCGACGGGATGATATTTATCAATTCACACACTTTCAGGTAGTGCGCATGAGGATGATTGATTGCCAATCCCTTCTGCAAAACATCATCCAGATTTACATGCCAGGCTTTCTGCGGCGGAATGGTAATGTAATCATTCTGCGCAATCATGTGCAGCGCGATACCGGCCTCGATATCACCGCCTTCGTAGGAATCCGCGAGGCATGTTACCGCATAATCCAGATCTTCCTGGCTTGCGTTGTCGTCTTCCACCAACAACATGCCGAGAACAAAATTCGTTTCCGTGGTGGGAGAATTCTTCTGCGATTCACGCGTGATCGTGAGCAACTTTTTCCTTTGGCGGATCGCCTCTTCCTGCTGGGGTTTGCTGTTCGATCTGTTTGCCTGGTCAAGGGCAAGCACGTAAAGACGCAAGCTTTCATGTATCGCGGATGGCATTAAAAATGTCTCCCTCTGTAAACCCCGAATTTTGGATTGTTACTGCAAGCTTGGATGATGGCGATAAATACGCGTACCTGAAGACAAAACTCCTTTTGTTAAGCCTTAATTAATGATACCAAACGATATTGTGATTATGCAAAAACTCCTCAAATGCGCCGCTTTTCAAACCCTTATCCTGATGGCTTCTTGTAAGTAAATCACCGCTCTGGCACAGTAATCCCATGCTCATTGGATCCGACACCTCGAAAATCAATCTTGCTTCCTACATACTCGCCGGCATCGGTTTGCTAGGCGTTTTGTGGCTGGGACTGCTCCCTGCTTTGCTGGGCGGTCTTCTGATTTACGAGATTGTCATCATAGGCGGCCGCGGTCTTTCCGATCTCGGCGTACGGCCCTTGATCGGGAAAATTATACTGATCCTCACGATCGCAACCGTCATCATCTCCATTCTTGTGTTCGGCGGGTATATGTTCGCCTCTTACATCTCCAACGGACCGGAAAGCCTTGTCGTGCTGCTGCAAAGCATGGCCGATGTGGTTGTTTCAGCGACCTCGCAATTGCCGATGTGGATGCACCAATATCTTCCTGAAAACATAGACGAGTGGCAGGTGACCGTTTCCGGATGGCTGCGCGAGAACGCCGCGTATTTCAGCGTGGTCGGTCGCGATTCCGTTCTCTTCCTCATCCATTTGCTCGTGGGTATGGTTGTGGGCGGCATGGTCGCGCTGCACCCCGCCTATCCGTCCAAGCGTGCACCGCTCGCGCACGCATTGTCGGAACGCGTGCATTATCTCGGCATCGCCTTCCGCCGCGTGGTTTTCTCGCAGGTCCGCATTTCCGCGCTGAACACTTTGCTCACCGGTATCTTCTTGGGACTTGTCATGCCGATCATCGGCTACGAATTGCCGCTCGTAAAAACCATGATAGCGGTGACGTTCATCGTCGGCCTGATGCCGATTATCGGCAACATCATTTCGAACACGGTGATTTTCCTGATCGCGCTCGGCGTATCGCCCTTTGCGGCCATCATCGCCCTGCTCTATCTTGTCATCATTCACAAGCTGGAATATTTCATCAACGCCCGCATTATCGGCACGCAGATCCGCGCGCGCGCGTGGGAGATATTGCTTGCATTCCTTGTCATGGATGCGGCTTTCGGGATTGCGGGCCTTGTGGCTGCGCCCATTTACTACGCGTATCTCAAAGACGAGCTGACCGCGAAAAAACTTATCTGAACCGTATAAAAGGTCGGGCCGGATAAGGGGAAGAATATCCGGCCCGTCAGTTTTATTGACTAGTCTTTTGGTTATTTCTTCAAGCGGCCAATTGGGCGCTTTCTTTTTTTCTTTCGATGATATTCACCAAAATGCCGTTCGGGTCGTACACGACGAAGTGGCGGCTGCCATGAATATCCGTTCCGAATTCTTTGAAGAGCTCCAGCCCTTCCATGTAAAGATTGTCATAGGTCTCTTCGATGTCATCCACCGCCAGTGTCAGGATTACGCCCTGCACCGATTGCTCGAGACTTGCCACGCAGGAATGCTGTGTGTCGAACACCGCTATGCACGTGTCAGGATTTTTTTCGTTTTGTAAAAGCGCGTAACCTTCTTTTTCGAACGTCGGTACAAAACCGAAATAGTCTTCATAGAAATTTATCGTTCTTACCGCTTTGTCCGTTACCAGCGTTGGATAAAAATGAGCCATTAAACACACACCCTCTATTTAATTGAATGACTGCCAGTCAGTAATTGCTGACATACCGTCAATATATAGTCTATTGACATACTGACAAGTGGTCAATATTATTTTTGACAGACTGTCAGTCATTATGTTTATTTTAGTATATATGCATATTTTAAGGGTTTGATTCTTATGGCCAAAAAGCATGGACCGAACAAAGAAAATTTAGAGGCCACCAGGCGGATTTTTTTGACGATCGCCCGGAAGGATTTTTCTAATCTCGGTTATTATCAGGCGTCCACGGCTCAGATCGTGGAAGAAAGCGGCATGGCCCGAGGCTCGCTTTATTATCACTTCGGCGACAAAAAAGGGTTGTTCAAAGCGGTCTATGAAGAACTGATGGAAGAGATGTGCATCACCATCAATGACCGGGTAAAAGACAAAAACACCGCCTGGGACCGCTTCATTGCCGCCTGCCTTGGTGTTCTTGACATGCTTACACATTCGCAAACGCGCCGCGTCATCATCGACGTTCACACAGCAATCACTTATGGCGAGCGTCTGGAAATTCTGCAACGCACATTGCTTGCAGAGCTGCAGAAACTTCTGACGGCCGTGTTCAACGACGGTTATTTCGAAGGCCATGACCAGCGCGCGCTCGGTATAATGATCTTTGGCTTTATCAGCGAAGGTGGCAGAAGCCTGGAACTCGCATCCGACATTCAGAAAGCCCGCACGGATCTAGGAAACTCTTTCGTTATGTTCATGGAAAAGGCGCGTGGCTGATAATATCAGCCCCGATGATCTCGTTCCCATGGACCTGTTCACAAGGTCCGAACCCCTTGCAATAGATCTGGTCTATGCGAATGCAGCACATCCGGAAAATATTTTCGGGATTGCGCCGTATCATGCAAAGGCGCGCATGATCCTGCACAAGGATCTGGCACGGGTTGTTCTTTGCGCGTCGAGGACTCTTCACAAAAAGCATGGATGGACGCTTGTGCTCAAAGACGGGTTGCGCACCATCGAAGCGCAACGCGCGTTGATCGACACGGATATTGTCCGCCGCAATCCGCATTGGCTGGAAGAGCCGCGCCTCCTCTCCTCACCGGGGCAAGGCGCACATCCGCGCGGCATGGCGATCGATGTGTCTGTAATAGACAGAGAGGAATCGCACGTCGATATGGGCACGCTGTTCGATGCCATGGTGCCGGAGTCCGCGCGGGGCTATCGCGAATTTTCGCAAGAAGTCTTGGACAACCGCGCGGCGCTCGAAACGGCGTTTATAGAAGCCGCAGAAAGCCTCGGCCTGCCCATGCTCGCCCTGCCCTCCGAATGGTGGGATTTCCGTTTTCCAGGCGTGTATTCGTCGAATTTTGTTCCTTTATCCGATGAAGACCTGCCTCCATCCTTGAAAATGGCGGTTGTTTCCGGACAAGGCCCCGCCGAACCCGATTTCGAGCGCCTTGCCAAAGACGTGCTCTTGTCCATATAACAAGGGCCATGGAGATTTTCGAAAGCCTCGACCAACTGCCCGCCGCCCGCAAGGGGGCCGTGATTGCCATCGGCAATTTCGACGGCGTGCATCTGGGCCACCGCGCGCTGCTGCGCGAAGGCAAAAAACTGGCGGACGAAAAAGGCACGGCGTTCGGCGTTCTGACATTCGAGCCGCATCCGCGAAAACTCTTCCGCCCCGACGATCCGCCTTTCCGCATCACGCCACCATCAATCAAGCACAGGCTTCTTGGCGAATGCGATGTCGATTTCATCGTCTCCCTGCCCTTTGACTGGGACTTTGCCAGCCAGAGCGCGGATGCATTCGTGCAAAATGTGCTGGTCAACGGCCTTGCGCCCGCGCATGTCATTATCGGTTTTGATTTCCGTTTCGGTCAGCTGCGCAAAGGCAGCGCAGAAACAATCCAGAACGCCGGTCTTGGCGTGAGCGAATTCGCAGCTGCCAACGACGCGGGCGGCGAGAAATATTCCTCAACCACCA
>JAPJRC010000004.1 GCA_030824805.1 Micavibrio sp. | reverse complement strand
TTTTTACGCTTAACCGATCTGGTACCCACGAAACTATAACCGCCCTCCGGGGCGGTTTTTTTCGTTATGCAGAAAGGGTTTATTAATCTTCATCGGCAATAATTAACGTATTGTTTGAAATGATTTTTTGATGGTTTTCTGCAATGGCGTTTGAACCTATACCGGATGATTATCTCGATGAATTGATTTCCGAATTCGGGGCGGCTCCGGCAACGCCCTCTATAGCCGCCGCAAATACACCAACACTTGATAACGGACTCTACCTCGGAACCGGGCAGGCGGCCGTTGCGCATCCTGGTGGACCTGTGTCGCATTTGGCGACGGACAACGTGGTCGGTTGCCTTGGCATCGTCGTCCAAAACCCGCAGACAGGTTCTGTGGGTTTGGTCCATCTCATGGCCAACCACAATGGCGGCAATTTCGATGCCGAATGGAATGAGTTCCTGAAACCAACCATTGATGCGGTCAGCCCGAATGGCGGCGCAGTCAATTTCCAAGTATTCGGCGGCATTTATCCTCCCGAGGCGCAAGGCACGGGTCAGCATTTCTCCGGCAGCATCATGAACATGCTTGAAAATGTGCCGAACGGAAACATCGTTTCCGCCGATCTCGGTGACAGGCCCCATCCGGCAGGTATCATTGTGGATGTGAACAGTGGGGCGATTACGCCGACCAGCCATATGATAACCACGCATGAACAGGGCGCTGCTTATTTCGAGCGACGCGAAGGCGCGCTGGTGGATTTATCGACGATGCCGCGGCCCGATGTTGATCCATTAGATTTCGGATTGGTGTATAATCAGGATCGTCCGGCAGGTCTCGATACAGCAAGGCCGGCAACCACGCCTGCCACACAATTTAACAGCGATGATACTGTCGTATTGGGCACACGGCCAGAGCCCACAAGGCTTGATATCGATCCCGATGCGACGATTGTTCAGTTTGACGGTGCAAACCCTTTCAAACCAGGCTTTGATCCGGATGCAACTGTAATTCAACCTTTCGAAGGCACGGTGAACTTTGGCACGCCGCAATCTGCGCCTGCGCATGCACCTGCACCTGCACCTGAATTGCCGCAGGCGCCAGGCGCATCGCATGGATTCTTGGGACAGACCGCTGAGCGCCTTTCCCATGTTGGCCGGAATTCCGGCGTGATCGGTGGTGTTGTGCTGGGCGCGGCGGCGGGCGCTATCACGCTGCTAAACACGGGCAGCGCCGCAGAAGCCGCGCAAACCGTATATGAAACAGCGGTTCCATACGGTGAAACGCAAATTGATGTCGTACAGGGGGATATGCAGGCGGCTGCGCATTCCGCCACTGTTGAAACAGCGTCCAATATCGGCGGGCTTGGCGGCGCTGTTGCGGGTGCCGCGGCAGGTGCCGCGATCGGTTCGGTAGTGCCTGTGGTTGGCACGGCTGTCGGCGCAGCGGCCGGCGCGGTGATCGGCGGTATCGGCGCTGGTGTCGCGACTGCGGCCATCACGGAAACCGTTCTCGAACATGGTCAGGCAATCGCTGACGCTGCATCCGACGCGGCAAACTCCGTAGCTGATTTTGCCTCGGAAACCGCAGGCACGGTCGGCAATTATGCAAGCAGTGCGTGGAGCAGCCTTACCAGTTACTTTAACGATACGGCGTCATCGCCGGCTCCGGCGGTCGCACAGCAGGTCGATGCGAAAGCTGCCTATGCACAGCAGATTTCAAACGAAACCTCTATACGCAGCCCGGCCGTGGAGGCTGTTTCCATCCGCACGCCGATGGCTTGGGAAAGAACGCAGACGCTTGCAGCGTACGGCGGGCATGACACGCAATCGGGTTCGTTTGGCTCCAGCATCAATCTGGATGATCCAACCTCCAAGGGCGCGCTGAGCGCCCGTGTGTTTGGACCTGCCATGGCGGCGGATATGAACGCGACAGCGCTTCACGGGCCGCGTGATGCCGCCCCTGCGCCCGAAAGCACACCGGTTGTATCGCAGGCAACCTACCGCCCTGCCGCAATGGCTATGTAGGCTTTTTGCACCGCACTACAGCGCGTTAACGGCCATAACGCATGAATTTCCTACAAAAAGATTGATCTTCGCGGAACGAACCCTTAACAATCCTTCGAAAGAATAAGAGGGTGAGGGATTTCCCATGATTTACAAAGACATCGAGACCAGCGAACTGGAAAAGAACACATCGTTCGACAACCACGAAACCGTTCGCCGTTTTCTCCTCGGTCCTGAATCCGACACGCTGGCCATCGCCGCCGTCCACAACACCAATCTTGGTCCCGCGCTCGGCGGTTGCCGCATGTACAAATACCTCAGCGAGGAACAGGCGCTGACCGATGTGCTGCGCCTTTCGCGCGGCATGACGTATAAAAACGCCATGGCCGGTCTTCCGCTCGGCGGCGGCAAAGCCGTCATCATCGGTGATTTCAGAAAAGACAAAACCGAAGACATGATGGAAGAGATGGGCGAAGCCGTCGAAAGCTTCGAAGGGAAATATGTCACGGCGGAAGATTCCGGTACATCCGAAGAAGACATGGTTGCCATGTCGCGTCGCACGGAACATGTAACGGGGCTGCCGCCGGAATATTTCCGCGGCAAGGATTTCGGTGAACTCGGCGGCAATCCATCGCCGCTAACGGCGCTTGGCGTTTATCGCGGTATCCGCTCTGCTGTGCATCACCGTTATGGTGGCGACTCTCTATCCGGTTTGAAGGTCGCGGTGCAGGGTATCGGCGCTGTGGGCCTCGAGCTTTGCAAGCTGCTGCGTCAGGACGGCGTGGAAGTTTTTATGACCGATGTCGACGAACAACGTCTGAAAGACGCGAAAGAGGCGCTGGGCGGCGGCCACATCGTGGGGCTTGATGAAATTTACGAGATCGAGGCTGAAGTGTTTGCGCCTTGCGCTATGGGCGGCATATTGAACGATGATACGATTCCGAAGTTGAAAGCGCATATCATCGCGGGCGCGGCGAACAACCAGCTTTTGAAATCACACCACGACATACAGCTTCTTGATAAGCGTATCCTGTACGTGCCGGATTACGTGATCAATTCCGGCGGCGTTATCTGTGTCGGCTACGAATATTTCCGCAAGTCCGGTTACAACCCGCTCGATTTCGATATCAGCCGCGAAAGCATGGTTGCGCATGTCGAACGGATCGGCGATACGGTTACTGAAATTCTCGAATATGCGAAACGTGAAGCAATCGGCACGGGCGAGGCGGCGGACAAGCTGGCAGAAGAACGTTTTATCGGCGGCCGCCCTCTCGACACTAATTCTGAACCTCCTGCCAGTTTCGGCCAAGGTGGCGGTAAGACACTGGTTCAGTAACATCGTACAGCGATAGCGGCTTGTCGAGTATCTGGCCGTCATCACGCCCTATGGGGGCAACATTAACCTTGGCTTCGCTGCCTTCCGGAATAAATCGCAGACTGCCGAGCGGTACGGAAAGCTGCAATCCTGCAATCACATTTCTGTCCGAACCGAAAACATCCTTGTCATCGCTGTTCGTGGCTGTGATGTAGGCTTTCAGTTTCATGCTGTTTTCAAATTGAGTCTCCGCGCCGCCCGATACGCCCCAGTCTTTGCCGAGAAAACGCCCGATTTTTGCGTAAGCCGTGATATCGGTGTCCGGGATGTCATAGAACATGTTGACATGCCCCGTCCATGTTGTGTCACCGCGCAGGCCGAGCGCCATGGATGTCATGGGATCGCGTTTCATCGCGCCCCATCCTTCAAGGCCGATGGCAAAGGGGGAATCAAACGGGCGGTACAACGTTTCGCCGCCAAACCCCGCATACATTTCTTCCAGATAACCTCCGGTAACTGCAACGTGGAAACCGGGCCTTATGGTGTGCATCCATCCGAGATAAGTGCGGTCCACGTTGACGCGGTTCCAGGTAAACATATCCGCATCGCCGCGCACGGATTCAAGATTTACATCCTTATATTTGAAAAGCCGGTGCAAATTATCGACCACATTTAACCGCAAAGAGCCACCGCTGATGAAACCGTTCTGCCATTCCTTGGTTTTCTCAAAAGTTATGGCCGTGCGATAAAGATGTGATGTTTCCTCTTCGCCGAGACTGAACGAGAGTTCTGGGTTGAAGGCAAGCTTGTCCGTGAATTTTCGCCTGCCGACAGGACGATTGTCATCGGAAAATTCCATATCCTGCCAAACTTCTTCAGGGCTTATTTTTCCGGCCTGCATTTGTTCGATATCACGTCTGCCGAATGTTATGGCCTTGCCGCGCACACCGGATTTGACAGGAACGATGGTGATGGTTTCAACATCGTTGTCTGCGCGCGTCAGAACTTTTTTCGCGGCGCTGCCTATCTGTAGTGCTGAAGGCTGCATATCGTTCAGGTGCAGAACGCTGGAAAGGTCATGCTTAACTTTAACCGGCTTGCTTATGTTCATCGATGGCGCGTCGTCACCGCCGCGCTGCATGGTCGCCCAAAGCCTTCCAAAAAATCCGGCATCTTTGTCCGCAATGGCAGGCCTGTCTTTGTAAGACTTTATTTTGCGCTTGTAGAGATTATCCTGAAACGTCAGGCGTGCCATCACCTTGTCGGTGCCAAGAGCAGAGACACCAAACCCGAACCATGGTTCGGGGCTGTAATTAAATCCCACGCTCCAGGCAGCGGGTGCGTTAAAATCGAACTGGCGCCGCTCGCCGGGATACCTATCCGCTCCGATATCGGCTTTAAAGGACAGGCCTTTAACAGGCGTAAAATATTCCAAGCCCCCAAAAAGACCGATGTCCTTCCCCGTAAACCAGTCGGCGGGGGATGCGGCGTTTTCATCGTTGTAATCTCGGTCCTGTTCGAAATGCCTGCCGATACGCGCGAGAGGATTTGGAATATGCCCCGCGCTTCCCAATCGTCCCCACGCAATTCCGGCCGTGAAATCCAAATCATAATACCGTTTGGAAAGCGCGAAATATTCCGAACTGAAACGCTTGTGGCCTAATGCGGAATCCATGCCAAAGGAAATTTCCGGACGATATTTGCCTTCCTCCGCCAGTCGCAATTTGAAATCCATGCCCGGATAAACGAATGTCGGCTTTTGCCCTGCGGAAGATACCAACATGCTTTGGCGTAGATTGATGTAGAGCGGTTTTGCAATTTGCATTCCGAGGAAGGCGTGGTTGTGCGGATCGGTGTGCGATAAACCAATGCGTGTTGTTCCGGCTTCGTCCATGCGGGCGCTGGGTACAGTGTTGAGACCGATTGTGCCACGGTAATTCGTTGAAAAGGATTGCGTCTCTTCCGCTTCGTTGGCACGCGCCATATTTCCCGTCATGCAAATGACGGTTGTTAATACAAAGGCATGTAAAATACAGAAACGGAACAAGCGGAATAACCTGTTCTAATGAAGTAAAATCAATTGGTTATAGTGTCTTCGAAATACATGTGCATGTCAAAGCGATTGAAGCACTTCTTGTCCGCAAAAATCTTTCGACGTATAAAACTATAGGTTGCAATTTTGCATTTATGCGAGGCGGGTTCTTCCACATATGATATTTGGCAAAAAGAATAGATTTCATAATTCTTTGGTGGATGCGCTGCCCGAACCCTGCTTTCTGTTTAACGAGCGGGGAAATTATCTTCACGCCAACAAATCAGCCCAATCTATGCTGAAAATGCTTGGCTACGGGCAAAACCGCATACCGGACAGCCATGGCGCGCTTCTCCAGCATCTGAAGTTTCATGGGTCCGATCCGCAATCCGGCGGCGCGGAACTGACTCTTTTCGGTATCCGCTATCATTACGATACTTGCATCTCCGAAGACGAGATGATCCTGCGGTTGTTGCCTTTAAGGGAGAACGAGCATTTTCTGCGCCTTGCATCGACACTGGATGTGGTGCCTTGGGGGTTAATGACTATCGGTGTAAAGGGCGAACGCCCGATGATCCTGCATTGCAATAAAAGAGCGGGCGATATGATGGGCATAGACCCGCACCGCTTGATAGGAACCTATGCGGATGATGTTCTGATGGTGTTCGGAATCGCAGAAAATTTAGATTCCTATATGCGTACCAAAAACGCAATCCATTATGACCATGAAGGCCGTATCAACGACAAGGTTTGCTGGTACAGGCTTCACTTCATTCCTTATGCGATGAACGAACCTTATTGCCTGATCGTCATAGAAGACACAACGGATAGAAAAATCATGGAAGGCCAGTATTTCCAGTCCCAAAGACTGGAAGCGCTGGGTCAGCTTGCGGGCGGTGTCGCGCACGATTTTAACAACATACTTTCAATCATAGACGGCTATGCGCGCCTGGCACGCAAGACGTTGGAAGAGGGCACGCAGGCGAAGAAATACATGGAACATATCGCACAGGCCGTGCAGCGCGGATCGGCCCTTACGGGACAGCTTCTGACATTTGGCCGTCACAAGGTGATGAAAGACAGAGTTGTCGATTTCGGCGCGCTGGTCAGCGATCAGGAACCGTTGATACGCCCGCTCATGGATGCATCGATCGATCTGACGATAAAAGCGGAAGAAGGCGTCTATGTGGATGTTACGCCCGACAATATATGCCAGATACTGCTCAATCTTTGTGTTAACGCACGTGACGCCATGCCCGATGGCGGAAGTTTGATTGTCGAGGCAGGCAAAAAAGAAAAACGCGCTTTCCTGCGCATCATAGACACAGGATGCGGAATGCCGCCGGAAGTGCGCAGCAAGATGTTCGACCCTTTTTTCACCACGAAGGATCAGGGAAAGGGCACGGGGCTGGGGCTTTCCATGGTCTATGGGCTGGTAAAAGATATGAAGGGCGAAATAGAGGTCATATCGAAAGTGGGGGACGGGACATCTATTTGCGTCTATCTGCCGCTGAGCGATGAAAAGCCTGCGGTAAAAGAAATCTCCATGAGCGAGGACGGAACGCTTCACCTGGAAGGATACACAGCCCTTGTCGCCGAGGACGAGGTCGATTTGCTCGATATACTTTCTGAAACACTCGAAGATATGGGCATCAATGTCTTGCGTGCGACGAATGGAAACGAAGCGCTTATGGTGCAGGATGACTATGAAGGGAAAATAGATTTCCTCCTCACGGACGTTGTAATGCCCGAGATGAACGGGGTGCGATTGGCGGAATTGTTTGAAAGCGTTCGCCCGGAATCACAGGTCATGTTCATGTCCGGCTATCCTGCCAACAATCTTATGTCGCGCGTGAACATGCCGGAAGATGCTGTGATGGTTTCCAAACCCGTAGACATGGAAAAACTGAATTCAGTTCTGCGTCTTTTCGCGGATAAAATTCGCGAGCCGAACAAGGAAAAATGGACGGCCATACTAAGACAGTGGAGAACGGCCAATGCCTGATTCCACTTTCACCAATTTGCGTATTCTCCTGGTGGAGGATCAGCAAGAATCCCGCCAGTTATTGAAAGGCATGCTGGCAGAGCTGGGCGTTACGCAGGTATATGAGGCCAATGACGGGCGCATGGGATTGCAGTTTATCGACAGCGCGTTTGATTTCGTGGACCTGATCCTTTGCGACTGGAACATGCCGTCGATGTCGGGGATAGAATTCCTGCGCCAGGTGCGGAGCACGGGTAGCAATATTCCCTTTATGATGATTACGGGTCGAAGTGACCAGGGGTCGGTGATCGAAGCCAAAAATTTCGGTGTCGATGGTTATATCCGCAAACCGTATTCCTCAACCCAGATCGAGGCAAAACTGCGAATCATGCTTCAGCGCATGAAGGCAGCCTGAAATATCGGGATTCACTGCAAAACTCCTGTGTAAGACTCGCTCCGCCATCTTGAGTCCTACCGGAATTAAGATACTCTAATATACGTTAGGGTCAGGATGAGCATAAAACCGGATTACGATTTGTGCGTTATCGGCGGCGGTATCAACGGCGTTGGGATCGCGCGCGAAGCCGCAGGCAGAGGTCTGTCGGTTCTGCTCGTTGAGGCGCAGGATCTCGCGCAAGGCACGTCCTCGGCCAGCACCAAACTCATACACGGTGGTCTGCGTTATCTGGAGATGGGGGAATTCCGTCTTGTGCGCGAGTCCCTCAAGGAGCGCGAAATTCTTTTGCGCACCGCGCCGCATATCGTTTCTCCTCTTGAGTTCGTTTTGCCGCATGTTTCCGGTCTTCGTCCGAAATGGATGATCTCGCTGGGATTGTTTTTCTATGATCGTCTGGCCGGGTCTAAGAAGCTTTCCAAATCCAGCGCGGTAAGCCTGCACGATTCTCTTCTGGGCGAGCCGTTGATGCCGACCTGTAATGATGGTTTCAAATACGCGGATTGCTGGACGGATGATGCCCGTCTTGTCGTGTTGAACGCTATAGATGCAAAATCACGGGGTGCGGAAATTCTCACACGCACCGCCTGTATGCAGATCGGTATGATGCATGGTACGGATTTCTGGTATGTGCAGATGCGCGACCTCAAAACCGGCGATGAATTCCAGATTTCCGCGAAAATGGTGGTGAACGCTGCGGGGCCCTGGGTGCGCGGTATTCTGGAGGCTTCCAATCTTGCCAAGGATGACACACCAAATGTGCGCCTCGTAAAGGGCAGTCATATGATAACGCCGCGCCTTTATGAAGGTGACCATGCGTATATTCTGCAGCAACCTGACAAGCGCGTGGTGTTCGTCATTCCGTATCAGGATAAATATTCTCTGATCGGCACGACGGATGAAGCCTTCGAAGGCGATGCCGCGAAACCTGTGATCAGCGATGCGGAGCGCCAGTATCTTTGCGAAGCTGTAAACCGTTTCTTCGTGCGCCAGATAACATCTTCGGATTCTCCATGGAGCTATAGCGGTGTGCGCGCGCTGCTTGACGACGGCACGGCTGAAAACCGCAAAGTGACACGTGATTACAAACTGCATCTCGACACATCGCACGGCGCGCCGATGCTTTCCGTTTTTGGTGGCAAGCTTACGACGTACCGTATCCTGGCGCAGCATGCTGTCGACAAGATCACGGGCGCCGCCAAAAACCGCGGCTGGACCGAAAAATCCCCGTTGCCGGGCGGTGATATCGAGAACGGCGATATGGCCGCATTCATCGAAAAACAAAAAAAGATTTACGATTTCCTTCCCGAAGATGTTGTCTTGCGCTACGCGCACAGCTACGGCACGCGCATGAATATTCTTCTGGAAGGTATAGAAACGCTCAAGGGCATGGGCCGTGATTTTGGCGGCGGGCTCTACGAGGCGGAAATCTTCTATCTCATAAACCACGAATTTGCGAAATCTGCCGAAGATATTCTATGGCGCCGTAGCAAGCTTGGCCTGCATCTCGAGAAAAAAACGATGCTTGCGCTCGAAGCCGCTATGCCGGATTATCTTAAGGAAATGAAAGCCGCATCATGAACAACCCCATTCTTCTGTCTATAGATCAGGGCACGACCAGCTCGCGCGCCATGCTGTTCTCTGCACGCGGAGAAATAATTGCCATCAAGCAAAAAGAACTGCAGCTGTATACGCCGCAAAGCGGATGGGTCGAACAAAATCCTGAAGATATATGGAACGATACGCTATGGGCCGTGCAATCCTTGTTCAAGGAATATCCTGACGAGACAAAACGCCTCGCGGGGATAGGCATTACCAACCAGCGTGAAACCACTATCGTCTGGGACCGCAGAAGCGGTAAGCCGATCTACAACGCTATCGTCTGGCAGGACCGCCGCACCGCCGCGCAATGCGCCGCGCTCAAGGAAAAGGGGCTAGAGAAGGGCGTCTCCGCCAAAACCGGTCTGCTGCTCGATCCTTATTTTTCCGCAACCAAGATAGCGTGGATTTTGGACAATGTCGAAGGCGCGCGCAAAAAGGCCGAGGCCGGCACTCTGGCTTTCGGCACTGTGGATTCATTCCTTCTCTGGCGCCTTACGGGCGGGCGCGTGCACGCAACCGATGTCACCAATGCTTCGCGCACGCTTCTCTATAATATCCAGACAGGCCGTTGGGACGATACGCTTCTGGCGATGTTCAACATTCCGCGCAGTATGCTTCCCGAAGTGCGAGACAACGTACACGAATTTGGCAAAACCGATATATCGCTGCTGGGCAAGAGCTACACGATCGGCGGAATGGCCGGTGACCAGCAGGCCGCCCTGATAGGGCAGGCTTGTTTTCAGGAAGGCATGGTCAAATCCACCTACGGCACGGGTTGTTTTGCGTTGATGAATATCGGAAAGAAATTCCGCTTCTCCGAAAACCGCTTGCTCACAACCGTTGCCTATAAAATCGAAAACGAAACCACATATGCCATCGAAGGCGCGATTTTCGTTGCGGGCGCCGCCATACAATGGCTGCGTGATGGTTTGCGCATGTTCAGGAACGCATCTGACAGCGAAGGCATCGCGACATCAGTGAAAAGTACGGGCGGTGTTTATTTTGTGCCTGCCTTTACGGGACTTGGCGCTCCGTATTGGGAGCCGGAGGCGCGCGGTCTTATCTACGGCCTTTCCCGCGGCTCGAACGGTGCGCATATCACACGCGCGGCGCTTGAGGCGCAGGGATACCAGACACGTGACCTGATGGATGCGTTTATCGCCGATGGCGGGTACGATCCGAAAGTCATCCGTGCCGATGGCGGGCTTGTTGCCAACCATTTCATGTGCCAGTTTCTTTCCGATATGATCGGCAAGCCCGTGGAAATTCCCAACGTTGCCGAAACCACGGCATTAGGGGCTGCGTATCTAGCCGGATTGCAAACAGGCGTGTATACGGATTTGCACGATATCTCGTCGCGATGGAACCGCGTTCGCCGGTACGAGCCGTCGATGAATCCGCAAACGCGTGATGCGCTGTATGCGGGTTGGAAAACGGCTGTTGCCTGTCTGCTAAAAAAATAATCTGCTTGAAAAAATGGTGCCCAGGGACGGCTTCACGCTTATTAGGTAACTCGATTAATCCACTGTATTTATTGTAGAATATTCTTTACTAGCAACGATGGTGCTCCTATATGTGTATCATTTTGTGTGACAATTCATGTTACTTACTGAATCAGATTATCGGCAGTCTTTAACGCTATCGCAAGCAAGGCGCGATTACTTTTACGCGCTTCTAGTTCTTTGTGCAGCCTCTCAAATATTGGAAGGTATGTCTCGCCGTGGTCTCGGACTACGGCCGCCATGACAGCATAAGCCATTTCGATGTCATTATCGTTTGGAGATCGAGCGACGATCCTTTGTCTCAGACAACCTGTATGTTGCATGTGTTGAGGTTTCGTAGGATCTATCTTCAACTGGTAACCTCAATATTAACAGGGCGGTTCCCATCTTGCTTGTTAGGGCGGGGAGCTGGGGGAAGTCCGTGGATCTGATCGCCCTCAATCCACAAGCGGTACAGCATGGCAATGCATTGCTTCATTTCTTCTCGAAGGTTTTCCCAAGTTTCTCTACTTTCTGCGCAATGAATGGCGGCCTTTACGACTTCCCCCGCTTCCTCAGCAATTTTGCTAATAACGTAATTCGGCTGCGGGAATTTCATTATGGCTTTTTCTGCCTCGGCCTTAGCTTCATCCACTAAGGTCAACCATCCGTTATTATCATGGCTGGGCGAGGTAGGGGATGCAGAGAGCATGGCACGGTAAATGCCTTCCACGCTGGAAAATTCATCATCGAAGTTGAAGTTGCCTTTGCTGACCATCTCGGCTGTCGGCTCAATCGGAACCAGCTTCCATCCGCTTACATGCCATCCATCAAGAAGAAGTTCTTTTATGACACCCTTTTCAGCATCCGGCATATCTTCGGCGGTCATTTTAAAATCTTTTCGAGCATGCAAATCCACCAACGCCATGAAGTCGGTAGTATTTCATCACACACCATACACATCCCTAAACCCCCTCTGTTTTGGCTTCGTCCGAGGGCGGGGCGGGTAGCGGCATCCAGTGAGAAAATGAAACTTTATATCCGTCTCTGTCACGAAATGCATGTTTTCGATCATCCCCCCATGGATTTTCATCATCATCTGGTGTTCGCCAGATCACACCCGTAAATCTAAAACCTGATCCTCCGGATAATTTCTTCCATACATCAAATTCGGTGCCGTCCTTTGGTGCTGTGGCTGCGACCTTCCATTGCGGCCCGCCTTCCAGTCTCGAAGCGATTACAAGGGCGGCGAGGATGGTGTCGAGATTATCATCCAACACATCAGCCTTCGTCAAAGACGATGCACTTGTACTTGCCTGTCTCAAAGCTTCAATCGCCGCCGTGAACCTGTTCGGCGTTGGTGGGGTGGGGGTTATGTCTCTCAATCCTTCATTCTCTTTTTGCGTTATTCGCTTTGCGGTTTTTAAAGCATCACTTTTTATACAAATCCCAGCCCCGCTCATTTCTTTTTCCTCCTAAATTGAACAACTCGCCGTTTGTCCGCAGCTGCAATTGCTTCCAATTCTTCGACATAGTTTTTACGCGCTGGTTTCCATCCCTGACGTGCAAGACCCGTTATAGTGTGCTTTAGAGTTGGCCTATCGTGCGTACCGTCTTTTTTCAGATAAGAAAGCCCGACATATTCTTTTCTATCAACGGGGTCATACCAAATATCTGTAACAACGGCCACGCGAACAACCATGTCGGGGTTAAAATCTTTAGCGCCATAAATAACCGAGCCACGGTCCGCTGTAAGTTCAACCTGATCGCCAACTTGTATTTCTTCAAATCTTTTGGCCATCACACATCCCCCTTCATCTTCCTGATTACCGCGTCTATTGCGGAGTTGTAGCCATCGTTAAAAACACGCGTTGTTCTGCACTGTGTTTGATTTTCATGAGGCTGGATAACTCGCATCCCCTCAAGCGCCTCCACCGTAAGCGCGTCTGGTTGGGCGGCATCTACAAGCCTGTATTCCCCAAGCACAATGGCTTCCGGATAGACAGACAAATCATCCGTATGAACGCGCTTATAATCGTCATCATCGTCTAGGCCTGGTTGCTCAATCATCCAATAACGTTTCGGACCATCGCCATTTCCACGCAGACGTTTAATTTCTGAAATAGCGCCATGAAGCAATCTGTGAGGCCATGCGATTTTTGCGTAAGGATGTCCTATGCATGCTTTTTCTAACTGCTCTATTATATCGTCCCCCCCCTCCCGCGCCGTGCGCCGGTTTCAGCGCACCACAATCGCAAGTCTGTACCCCGTGCGTATCGACGTGCTTGTAGTCGCATGTGTGCGATGGGGCGAGGTGGCCGGATTGTCGGCTGCGTGCGGCTCTTTCTACAGCCAATAAAATTTCATCTGTGGCATCATATATTGGCTCGACTCCGTATTTTGTAACAATGCCGCACACTTCGTTTTGCAAATCACCGCCCATCCAATCAAGAGATATGGTTGGCAGATGTGCATAAATAATGGCCAAATCAGCAATTTGCGCTAAAAAACTACACCCCTCTATCGTGCATTTATTATTTGCATGCTCTTCTTGGACTTGCTCAATCATGTCCTGAAGAACTTGCCTGGCGTATGGCGAATTGCAGACCAATGGCCCCTCAACGTCCGCGCTCTGGACGGGTTGGCCTTCTTCTTCCATGCAATCAACCATCTGATCGTAAAACCATGCAGCAACAGCAATCATTTCATTACCTTGATCGTCCGTATATCTTCTCAACAGCGGTTTCGATCCGCCCCCTTGTTCTGGCAATTCGGGCGCGGGGGTGAGCGATTTTTGCAATAACCGCAATTCACGAACGAGGTCAATAATCAATGGATCGTCTGCGATATCGCTACCTTCTGCATATTCAACCAGACGCCTAATCCGAATGTCCGTTATATTCGGTAAGGACTCCCCGCATTTTTCCGGCGCGGTGAGGTGATTGCGATAGTGATATATCGCTTGCCATATGAATGGATCGTTACGCTTAAAATCTCCATTGCCATTAACTAATGCATCAAGCGCGGCTTCTATATCGTTGGTTGGCGGGTTCATTTAATATTCTCTTTTTCTTCCCATTCAAGTGTTGCTAGCGAGTGATTTGGCTCGTATTCAGTGGATTGTAACAGTCGGCACACCCGTGTTTACGGATCCTAGTTTGCGAGAAAGTTCTTCTATGTAGCTACATGCCATGGCAGCTGCGCCTTGATCGCCCAGGAACTTCGCTGTTCGCTCTATCTGGCGGAAAAGCGCTATTAACGATTCTTGCCTGGAGAGTTTCATCACTCCTATTATCCCTCATCCGTGTAATCTTCTTCATCATCGTTTGACGTGTTGTCGTCATCGTATTCCTCCGTTTCCTCCTCAACGTGTTGATCTTCATCTCTGTGCTTAGTATCGGCAACCATTACCGAAGGTAGCCAGAGAGGCGCGTGCGCGTGCAATTCTCCTTCGGCAAGCAGCGCCAGGTCTTTCTTCTTGAGATTTTTCCAGTCGTCTATGACTTCCACGCCGGCTTGTTGCAAAACCGCAAGGATTTGGAGTGCTGAAAGTTTTACAAAGAAATTCGCGGCATCCGGAATGAAGTATTCATTCATATTGAGCGATAATGCTTCTCCCATGCTGGCGCTGCCGAAGTCGCTGGCGGCATCAGGGTTTTGAGAAATCGTGTTGACGGACATGCCAACGGCCAGGGCTACATATTGCGTTAAGGTGTCAATATCTTGCTCGAGCAACCATGCCAGGATGTCTTTTGAATATTTCCGGCGATCTATCTGCTCGTCTGCTGCCTCTGGAAGCGCACCCATCAAATCAGCCCGCAGCGCTTCCAGATTGTCGAGCCCTTTACACACCCCTTTCTCTGAGACGGATGCGGGATAGTGCGTCGCAGAGAAGGTAGCTTTTAGCATGTAGTTATATTCTATGATGTCATGATTCGTCCGCGACAAGAACTCGTAAGCAAGAAATGCCAGGGCCACCCGTATATTCTTTGCCATCAGATATCCAATCGCCGCGGATCGATGCGCAGACAGCGTTTCAATCAAATTTTTGGATATCTCAACAACATCGGGAATTGATTTTTCTGTTGCTTGGCTGCCAACATTATTGTCGTCCGATTCAAATTTGGACTTTGCTGCGATTTTGGTAACCTTCGGCTTTACCATGCCGCGGACAATTTCAAGCTTTCCGTAGTAATCGATAGAAACCACGGCTCCTGATTTTGCTTTCTGTCTGTCAGACCATGTTTTTGTAGATTCTTCCAGTGCCGCTAATTGTTCCCCAATTTTATCAAGATCAATGCCTGCATTTCGCTCCTCTTCGCTTCCATGTTTTGCCGCATCGTGGATTTCCTGCAGTTCTTTCTCTCGTTCTTCGAGATCCTTAAGTGTGATATTTTCTGCGTCCGTGTACGGGCGTGTTTGTGGCCTGCTTCGGGTGTAGCTGAAGTATTTGTTATGATTAAAGCTTCGCTCTGCATCCACCCATGACCAACCCTCTTGCCGCAACTCTTCCGCGATTTCGGCCAATTTCTTGTCGGTGAGTTCATCGAGGATGTTTTCATCGTGGAGGTACGTTCCACGATCGTCTTCCGCAAACAAGTCTTTGGATACGGTGCCGCCGGCTTCTGTGTATGCTTCGATTCCGATAAAAACAACCCTCTTATCGTCCGCTCTGACAAAACCGTCATCCGTAAGCGCGTCGCGGATATCCGATGGATCGTCGTCTTCGTCAAAATTTTCTAGTACTGATTCCTGTGCGGAATGGTCGTTCACAAGGGTAAATGCCTGCGCTTGGGATAGCGACATTTCACCGGCGCGGAAGCGTTCAATGACTTTTGGAGACAATCTTGCAAGCGCCACGCGTTTGTTTACCAAAGATGGCGTTTCGCCAAAGCGGGTTGCGATTTCGTCTATTCTGATGCCTTTGTCGACCAGTTCACTGAAAGCGATCGCCTGGTCAATTGGATGCATCGCCTCGCGCACGACGTTCTCCGCGAGTGAGAGCTCGCTGTTGTCTGCGCCTTCCTGCGCAATGTTGCACGGAATTTGGATGTCGTTGGCGATATCGCCCCGGGCGGCAAGCAGATTCAGGGCCGCAAGCCGCCGGCCGCCGGCGATCACTTTACCATTGTCATCGGCGCGTACCAGCAAAGGCTGCAAAAGGCCATGTGATTTGATGCTGGCGGCAAGTTCTTCGAGGCCGTCATGGTTGTGGATTTTTCGGATGTTTTCTTCACAGGCTTGAAGATTGGAAAGATTGACGCTGACGGTGTTTAAAGACATTGCTGCTCCTTGATATTTTTTGCGATAACTGAAAATTGGATAACCCAGACGAAAGGGTTGGCATCCCAGCTGGCTGGGTCATTTATGGATTGCCATAGTGATTTGAATGATTCTATTTCGCTGACTGCCAACTCGTGATCTGTGATATCTTCATCGAGGTCAGAGTTTTCGGATGCCTTGTAGACGACTGAGCCGTTAGCCATATAATTTTTACAGTGATACGACGTATCGCCTTCGAAATCGTCGCCGGTTACAGTGTATTCAATGCCTTCTTCCAAGGCGTCGTTATCATCTATGGCGTGTAAACGCTCAACGCGGACATCCGTAATCTCTAATAAAATTCTGCTTGCCCATCGCGGCATATGAATCGATGGTGCTACCGTTCCCTTTTTAAAGAACCTGACTGCTTGCTCGCCTTCGTCCTTGCCGTCATCACGAATGACCAACTCTCCGGAATTCTCAATTGCCATGTCCGCTTGAAATTCAATGCGCGCCCCGCCGGGCTGCCTTTCATCATTCATGCCTCTATCGAACCCTGCCGCGGCATCAATAATTTTGAATTTTTCGCGGACCCATAAGCGATCCCCAATTTCACCAAAAGGGCATGACATTTCTGTGAGGGTTAATGGGTCGTATTCTATAAAATTTATAATGCCCCATGCTTCAGGATTGTCTCTGCTTGTGTCATCGCCCCATTGATAGAAATCCTTCTCTTCTGGATCATTGTAATGCTCCGGTAAAAAGCTGATTTCTCTATCTTTGACGGGTGACTTCACTGGGCGACGGGTCTGCGTTTTCCGTCCTTCCAGCAAGGCTATGATCATTGGTGCAGAAAAAATGATGGGGCGCTCGATCATGGTTGTTCCTAGAACGGTATTTCGTCTTCGAGTTCGTTGCTGTAAGCGTGCGGCGGCGGTGTGTACCCGCTATTGTACTGGTCATTGCGATCGGGCGCATTGAATCCGCTTGAATCCTTACGATCCAGCATCGTTATTGCCCCGCGATACGGGCGGATGACCACTTCGGTCGTGTAGCGTTTATCCTTGCCTTCGCCCCAGCTGCGCGTTTCATTGCGGCCCTCCACCCAAAGCTTCGATCCTTTGCGCACATAATTTTCACAAACGTTTACGATGTTTTGGTCGAACACGACAATGCGGTGCCATTCTGTGCGTTCTCTGCGTTCGCCTGTCGTGCGGTCTTTCCAATGTTCGGAGGTGGCCAAAGGAAAGCTCGCGACACGATCGCCTTTGCTGTTGAGGGCCTTTATTTCCGGATCGGAGCCGACGTGACCGATCAATATTGTTTTGCTTACCGATGCCATTGTTTTATTCCTGCAGCCCTTTCTCGATTGCCAGCCTGTCCGGCACTGTAATCGTCGCGGGTGTGTGTTCGCGCATTTTGCCAGCCCGTTCTTTCAGCACAGATGGTCCCGCGTGCTCGATATGTATCAGCGATAGCGGTAGCCATATTTCCTTATCGCCATCCAGTATCAGTACGGCTTCGAATGTTCTGTGCAGTTCCATTACGTGGTACTGCTCTCCTGTAATTGTCCGTGATCTGGTGACGTGGCCAAAAAGGTCTCTTGTCATGCCGATGTACCCGTCGTTCTGGGTTTGAGAAAAGGTGGATATAGCACCACACGGATGTCTTTATGGTCCTTGCCTCTCTGGTAGCCTTGAATGGCTGATGGACTTTCGTTATCGTTGAGAATGAACGGCAAGATATCCATGTCCCGAAAACTTTCGCATGCCTCCGCAATATCGTTCGCCGCGCTACACAGCGTGTCTAATGCACGTTCGCCGTCTAGTGCGCCATCTACCGTCTGCGCTATCTCAAAATTGAAAAGTCTGCCATGTATTAGCCAGCTTCTCCTGTCGCATGGCTCGCCATCCGGATGTTTATCGTTCATGAGGGCAATGTCGCTCGCACGGAGATGTCTGTGCCCATCCCGGCGCGCTGTCACAATGGGATACAGCGTAAGATATTCTGCGTAAGTGTAAATATGCGCGAAATCCGCATAGCTGAGCCCAAGCGCGGCTTTCCCGCGACCGAGATTCAGCTTGACCTGCCGGCATGCATCTTTATGGGCATCTTTCCTCATATCAGCTATGGCGATGGGCCCGATGCCATTGAAGGTTTCTATGGATTTTTGTGTCTTTTTCCACCATTCGCCAAAATTCAACATGCGTGCACCTCAGAGACATCCTTCCATATGGTCAAACAATCGGTGAGCAAGAGAACGCGCCATTGTTTTCCGGACAGAGGGTCCAACTGGATTTGCAAAATTGTGCCCGTTACGTTTCTTCCAATTATGTCGCAGTAATAGGAGGCACGATCGTACGGCGTGAATTTGGTGCCGCGCGCTTCCGTGGGGGAATTGACGGTGGCGCGGCGCGTGGGAAATGTAATTATGTTTTCAGATAAGTTCATCTGTACAGCTCCGTGCGAATCTTTTGCATAGACGTCAGCGCGGCGAGGGCAAGCTTGTCCCAAACAGTCACAAGGGCGAGCCCGTCATGGTCTACGCGTCCAAATCCCGCGTAGGAAACCGATGCGAGCGCCCCAACGTCGTAGCTGGGGAATGTATGCGCAAGTCGTAGCGTCGGATGTGTGTGGCGGCGGCAATGAAAGCCAGCAAGGGCCGCGAGACCGGGTTCCGACATATTGTCGTTACATGCATTTTTCAGCTCTATGGTGTTCATGCTACGGCCGCCTGATTGTTCATGGAGGCCAATATTCCGGTAATGCGCTCGGTCACCGTTCGTGCGGTGAGTTTTGCCGGATCTCCCGCATCCGGGAAATCGCAGCCAAAATATTCTTTGTAAATCCCTGGTAGCACGTAATCGATCGCTTTAATCTCTTCTATCCTCGCATGGCCGCTGGCGTTTATTTGAACAAGCGTGTTCATAAGCCACGTAATTTCTTCATTGGAAAAGTTGGAGAGCCTGATTGCTTGCGCCAGTGCTTCTTCCATCAGCCAGCGATGGCTATGATTTTCCGCCACATGCATGATTTGGGATTGAAACCTTGCAAGATCAGAGAAGGGGTAATCGGGCCTATGCTGTTGTAACGCCCCGATATAGACCAGCGATTTCTGCGCCTCTTCCGTACCCATCGCTTCCAGCATGTGTCGTAGCGTAAAGGTCGGGGCAGATCTGCAATATTGTAGAATCAGGCGACGTCGGAGAACTGCGCATTGGGTTATTATGCGCTCTTCGATATCGTTCCAAATGTCTGACAGAAACTTCAGGCGCATCGGGAATGTTCCTTGTCCTTGGTTGGGATGGAAAGGTTTGTTGAGAACGCGGTAAACCGTGCCAGGTTGATGGCCACATCCCAGCACGCCGGCACACAAGCCTCGTCCACCCGGGACGAACGCAAATCGACAAGTGACTGGGCACGGTTCAGAACGGCTGCCTTCATGATTTTTTTCTGATCCGCAGTCTCGCCTGCGGCCCAATGCGTAAGGATCAAGCGTGCAATGTCGATGGTTTGTATCGCGATGTTTGCTTTCATATAGCCCCCGTCACCAGACCTGCGCCGACGCAAATCACGAGAACGATTGCAATCATTCCAAGAAAGGCCAGACCGTCCATCAACAGCAACGCCAGGACGTCGTTTCTATTTTTCCGTTCTATTTGTTCGATGGTTTGTAGTGAGATCGTGCGACGCATGACATGCTCCCTTTGATGTCGATTACGCATGATAGGCGTAATCATGTCAAGCGTAAATACGCATGATAGGCGTAATTATTTAAATAATCGATTTTTCAGTTTTGAAATTAATTTGACTCAGGGTGTTCTCCTATGTTTCCGTTCCCTTTATGTTCTCATTTATCCCGACAACGAAAAACAGGCCAAGCAATTCCAGCGGCCTTGTCCTGCCTATGGTGCAGGAAAGCATCTGCGCCGGATTTCCATCCCCCGCGGGTGATTATCTGGACGAGCCCATCAATCTTGAAACCGAGCTGATCCGGAACAAGCCGGCCACGTTTCTCTGGCGGGTGATCGGCCATTCCATGAAAGATGCGGGGATATACAGCGGCGATATCCTAGTCATCGATCGAAGCCTCAAGCCTCAGAACGGCGATATCGTCATCGCGGTGGTAAACGGGGAGAGATCCCTTAAGCGCCTCAAATACATCAAGGGCCGCCCGCATCTTGCCTTCGATAACAGGGAGTTTCCCGAGTTCAACACATCGGATGAATCTGATATCGAGATATGGGGCGTGGTCCGCTGCAACATCCATATGCTGGTGCAACGATGAGCAGGGTCTTCGCGCTGATCGATGGCAATTCCTTTTACTGCTCCTGCGAGCGCGTGTTCGATCCAAAGCTGGAGAAGAGGCCCGTTATCGTCCTGTCGAACAATGATGGCTGCGCCGTGGCCCGAACCGCGGAGGCAAAGGCCGTCGGTATAAAAATGGGTGATCCGTTCTTTAAAATCCGCGACCTGTGCAAGCGAAACAACGTGGCGGTGTTCTCATCGAATTATACGCTCTATGGCGATATGTCCGCACGGATGAACGAGATCTACCGGCAATTCTGTCCCGATATCGAAACCTACTCGATCGATGAAAGCTTTCTCGATCTTACGGCCTTCAAGGGGCTCGACCTGGTCAAGTTCGGAACCGAGCTTAAGGACACAGTAAAACAATGGACAGGCATTCCGACCTGCGTGGGTATTGGCCCGACAAAGACGCTGGCAAAGCTTGCCAACTGGACGGCAAAGCATGTGCCCGAATTCAAAGGCGTGTGCGACCTGACAAACCCGAAAACATTCAAAGAGGTGACGGAGGTTGTTCCGGTGTCCGAAGTGTGGGGAATAGGGCTCGCGTCGACGGCCAAGCTGAACAAGCTCGGGATTGAATATGTCGACGACCTGATCAGCTTCCCGACCACATCGGCCCGCAAGCTGATGACCGTCGTGGGGGAGCGTCTCGTATACGAGCTGCGGGGATTGTCCTGCCTCTCGCTGGAAGACGTTCCGCCGATCCGGAAGGGCTGCACCGTTTCCCGGATGTTCGGCGAGCGCATCACGACGAAAGACGGTCTGGAAGAGGCTATGGCTTTTTACGCCGTACGGATGGGGGAAAAGCTTCGGAAGGATAATCTGGGCGCCAACAGCGTGGTGGTGTTCTTCCATACCTCGCCGCACGAGCCCGATTACAAATACAGCGCCATGACGGTCAATTTCCCTGAAACCACGAACGATACCATTCGTATTGTCGGCGCGGCCAAGTCTGTCGTTCAACATTGCTGGGAGCGGGGCAGGCGGTACATGAAAGGTGGGATCATGACGATGGATCTTTCACCGATCAGCCAGTACCAACCGGCACTTCTGGACGGATATGGCAACCGGGAGAAGGCAGACGATCTTATGCAGGCCATGGACCGGATAAACCACCGGTATGGGCGGGGGAGCATCGCACCACTGGCGGCGGGGGTAAGGCCAACATGGCGGACCAAATTCGACCGCAAGAGCCCATGTTTTACGACGAATATTAAGGAACTGCCGGTGGTGAGATGCTGAAATATTTAGCCTTGGCTAGAGGCGACAAGTGGTAAAAATTGGGGGGTGTTGGCAAAGCTATGCGGCACAAGGCGCACGAACGCCGAACCTGGTATCCCTTCCGGAAATTCCACCTTCTTCTGCCTCACCATTTTATAGCACTCAAGCTGCTTGCCGGGATAAATGGCCGCAACATCATGTATACGGTGTAGGAGGGTGTGGGCGGTGAGCTCTTCCAAAAAATACCGCGTGCTGAGCCCGACCTTCTCTGGTGAGAGCGCAATATCCTTACGGGTGTAATAGGCTGAGATGTCGGCATAAACAGCGTGGCGCAACGCCGTGCTTTTTTTATAGGCGGCTTCAACTTCGGCCGACACGCTTTCAAAATCTTCATGGCGGCGCCATGTGTCCCACCGAATGACCTGACAGGGCTTTTCCAGAGAAGAAAGAATGGATGAATTACGGCGCAGCCATTCATCGCCCAGCTTTACCGATGCAAGATACGCGCTCTCCTCGTAAAGGCCTTCCAGCATGAAGCCAAACCGGCACAGCGTGTCAGACAGGTCTATAATTCCGCTTTCGAAAGAGGAAGCGTTAATCCAGTCTACGACGGCCTGCAGGGCTTCTCCATCGTGGTTCTCGCTACCCATGGATACGCCGAGCGAGAACTTACCGCCTTCCGTCCATCCGCCGCGGGATTTTACCGAAACGATAGCCATCAATATCTCTCCGGCGCGCTGGATTCCGTCGGGCCTTCCGACTGGCTCCAAATGAAGTTAAACGTACGGGTGGCTTCCTGCGCGATGATCGGGTCTTTGATCATAATAACGCGGGGGTTGTTCAGCCAGCTGACCAGCCATGCCACGCGGTCTTCAAAGATCGCCTTCACATCGCCTTCGACAAACAGGTCTGCCGGCATCCAGCGATATTCTTCCGGCCCGCCCAAGATATAGTCATCATTCGGACGGATCAGCGAGCGCATGCGAATGCCATCGTCTTTCATGGTGCGGAACTTCTCGATGATCTCGGGTGGAGAGCGACGGTCGTCGGCACCGCTGAACAGGATTTCACCCTTACGCGCCGCGAGATAGGAATGCGCCTCGTTGATAAACTGGAAGTAACAGTCCGGACCGTCGAATATCTGGATAGAATTGGAAGAGGGGCGAACGCCGCCATCGATCGTGAACTCCACACCCCGGCTCTCATAGAAGCGGCGCATCATATCAACGGTATGTGCTTTTGGCTGAGACTTCTCGTTTTCAAGATCGGATACGGTCATTTTGGCCGCGCCGATACCTTCAGCAACGTCTTGTTGCTTAAGATTGAGGAGCCCTCTAGCGGCTCGAAATTGACTCGGCATAACCATGATTTTGTATCCTTTGGGGTGATACAGTACAGTTCTTAATCAATCTTTAAGGTTTTGTCTATAAAAATCCTCCCGTGTGAAGTTAACTATTTACGATTAGTGGGGAGTAAAATGAGTAAGATACAGAGTATTTTTGGCCTACAAAGCCGCCAAATTGTCGAGCCGCAGATTTTTGACGTTAAAATGTTGCATGACCAGGTCGCGTTGTGGCGGACGCGCGTGCGCAGTCAGTTGCTCGAATACAGGAAAACCAAAGCAGAGTTGGCACAGGCTCGGTTTCTGATGCAGCGCCATTACCTGAATTTGGAACTTGCGGGACATCAAACAACGCTGAAAGGGCTTTGGGAGATTTACCGCGCCGTCACTGGGGAGGCTTGGAATCTTGATCGTCAATATCATGAAAATCTAGATCGCCGTTGTGAGCGTTACTGGAGCACGGCTACAGGATAGAAGGGAGGGTTAGGCGAGCCTTGGGCGGACGTTGTTTGTCAATGCCCAGACCAGGGCCGCAATCCATCCGAAACCGGTCCATCCCGTAAGGATATTCACCGCAAGTATGGCCTTGAAATTATAGTGTTTTCTGTTGTCTGCGATCAATGAGGGCAAAACGTAAATAACAAGCGCAACGATGATAACTACCAAAGCTTCTATGGACATGTTTCCTCCGGTTATTTCCGCATGTTCTTGATGGCTTCGAGAGAGCTTTTGGCCATTGCGTCGAAAACCTTTTGTTCCTTCTCCGTCAAACTGTTGCGCATCTTGTCCAATTCAGTGGCTTCCCGAGAACCAACAAGGGTGTCGTACCACCCTTTAGTGACGGCGTCAAAAGCCGCTTGTTCTTGGGCCGTAAGATTGGCACGCAATTTTTCGTATTGGGAAGCATCGTTTTCGTTCAAGAGCGTGTCCAGCTCTTCCGGGGTGGCAGCCAGGTGATATGGCTTGTATCGATTGTAGCCAACTTTTGCATTGAGGGCTGGAACCAAAATATGCATCCATTCTGTCGATAAAGAGATGGTACCATTCTCCAGCTTACCAATTGTTTGCTGGGTAATTTCAGGATATTCCTCATCAACCTTCTGGGCGATGTCCGTGGCAAGTGCGGCCAAATTCGACTGAGTTAGTCCCAGGCTTTCGCGAATGATCTTCAATACAACCGCTGGCCTTGCAAAACGATTTTTTCTTTTAGGTCTAGGCATAATAAACTCATTAAACACAAATGGTTAGATAAATAAATATCGTTACAGGCGTAAGATGCTTGACAGAAATACGCCTATCATGCGTATTATCTGAAAATGAACGCCCCGCCCTCCTTGGATCAATTCCTGACCGAAAAGAAAATCAGCAGCACGAAATTCGCTCGTGATCTGCGGCCCAGACATGCCAGCGAGAGCGCTGCCGAGTATGAGCTGGTGATTCTTAATCTTTCAAAAAATGTCGCCAAATGGCGGAGGAAAAAAAGCCGTCCTGGTTGGGAGTGGCTTTCTGCGATCGAAGAAATCTCGGGCGGCGTTGTGACCTATAAAAGTTTTATCGCCGTATCCGACCGCACGCCCGCTTAGCGGGGTTTCCGTGGTCATAACTATCCGCGTTTTACTGTGTTTTCTTTGTCTGTCAATAAAATAATTTGGCGTATGCCAAACAAGGGGATTTATGAGAGAGCTCAAATATTCACAAAGAAAGGTTCTTGATGCAATCATCTCTTTATGGGATGAGCGTTCGGATGAGATCAAACAGAACGATGTTGTAGTAAAAACTGGCATATGCAGCCAACGGGTCAGCGCCATCGTGAAAGAACTGGAATCCAAAGGCTTCGTGGAGCAAATCCGGTATGACAAAAAAAATGTAGAGCTCAAGCCGTTAAAATTTTCGGACGGTGAGCCTTATGTCAGCAATCCGAAAGCGAAGCTTGTATTCATGCGTGTGCCGCGAGGAGCTGAACTTTATCAAGCGCTGGCAGGTATAACCAGTGATGATGGGCGCAAGCGCCTGCTTCAGGTGCATGCATGAGCGACACTTTAGAATTGCGAAAATGGTGTGTTGAGGCGGCATTGAAGATGCAGTCCGATACCGTTGTTGAAAATGCAGAAAAAATCTTAAATTTTTTGCAAAGTGGATGCTCTTCCGATAACCAAGCTTTCCTTGTTTCTCCGGAAGAAATTGTTGTTGTTACCGCAGAAAAAAGCCCAAGCGCGAGCGTGGATGGCGGAAAGCCTGCAGGTCGCGAGGATCGATCTTATGTTTCGTATGTCGAGGATGTTCTAGGCTATGCGTCGTCAAAACTGCTTGAGCCAATAATATCCAAGAGAGCGAAATTACCAAACCTGCAAGAGCAATGCCTTATTGCGCTGATCAACTGCTGGGAATCGTGCCTAAAAGATATCGGACTATCGATGATAGCGGAAAGAGTGCACAGGGACGCCGCAGGCATTCGTGATTCCATGATCGCTTTGGTGTCAAAAGGTTACGCCCGTAAAGTGCACAAAGACAAAGGGTGGGGGCACTATGAGCCAATATTGAATGCTTCGGGAGAAAATTATACAGGCGTTCGTCCGGAAGTCATCGGGGGTGTGATGCGTATTCCTGCGCGTGTTGGCGAACCCACGTTTAAACAAAGCCCATCGTCAAGGGGCCGCGCATGAAGAGCAACTCTTGGACTGATGAAGAAATAGAAACATTGAAAGCGCTATGGAGCGCTGGGAAAACGTCGCCCGAGATTGTCCAACTGATGGGAAAAACGCGCAGCGCGATAATGGGGAAGGTGCATCGTCTAAAACTAAAAACGGTGACTGAACCGCGCGCGCGCGGCAACAAGCCCGGCAGTAATGGAAAGACTTGCCAGAAAAGGAGAAAGATACCGCTGAAACCCCCATTTCGTCCCGAAGCATTGACATCATTGCTGGACCTTGGACCATGCATGTGTCGTTACTCATTTGGTTCCCCCGGCGAGCCGGGTTTTGGTTTCTGTGGTGAGCGTACAGAGCGTGGGAAAACATACTGCGCCGAGCATGTTCCTGTCGTCAGCCGCAAGATCGTCAAAGTTAAGCAAACGCATGTCATGCCGAATGGGAAAATGTGGTAATGACAAGAATTGATAGCGAACATTTGCCGCATAATTTGGACTGTGAGCATGGCTTGCTGGGCATGATGATGCTCGATAACCGGCAGATCGAAGCTGTAGCAGAACATGTGCGCGCAGAGCACTTCTCCCATCCAACACATGGTAAGATTTATGATGTGATCGTCAAAAGCTATGCCGCCACAGGTGACGCGGCAGCCATGACGGTGCGAAAGTATTTCGAGGCAGACGGTGCGCTGGATTCCGTGGGCGGCGGAAAATATATCGTGGATCTGGCGACATACGTGCCGCGTCTCAATTCCGCCCGTGATTATGCACGACAGCTTGTCGATTATTATACGCGCAGAAATATTATCACCACCGCTTTCGCTATGATCGATCAAGCGCAGAATTACGAAATTGATCGACCAACACGGGACATCGTGTCCGAGGCGGAGACATTGATCTATGCGCTTTCAGATCGCGGCGCGGCGGAAAAGGAAGCCGTTGAGCTTGGGGACGGGCTTGAACAAACAATGGATATGATCGATCGTGCGCAACGCGGGGAAGTCACCGGCATTGCTTCCGGCATAGCAGCGCTCGACGAAAAAATTTGCGGATTTGAACGCGGAGAGCTGAGCATCATTGCGGCGCGCCCATCGATGGGCAAGACCGCTCTGGCTTTGAGCATTTCCGTCAATGCAGCGCGTGCGGGGCATAGGGTGCTGTTCCAATCGCTGGAGATGCAGAATGCACAACTTGGCCTTCGTTTTCTCGCGCGTAAAACGGGCCTTCCCATGGGCATGATGCGCAGGACCAAGGCGCTGTCCCCTGAGCATATGGTGGCGTTGCGTCAGGCACAACAAGAGCTAAAAAAATTGCCTGTCTTGCTAGATGAAACTGGGTCGCTTACAGCAGGGCAAATTGCTTCCCGTGCCAAGCGAATGAAACGACGATATGGCGGATTGGATATGGTTGTTGTCGATTATCTTGGGCTTATCAGGCCCACAAACAACAACGCCAACAAAGTGCATCAGCTCGAAGAGATTACGCAACGTCTGAAGGCAATGGCAAAAGAGCTGAATGTTCACGTTGCATTGTTGTGCCAGCTTAGCCGCAGCGTTGAGAACCGTGAAGATAAGCGACCCTCGCTCGCCGACCTGCGCGATTCCGGCGCCATAGAACAAGACGCTGACTTGATCATGTTCCCATACCGGCCGGAGTACTACCTTAAAAAGGAAGAGCCACACCGTCGCGCCAGCGAAAGTCAGGACAAATTCAACGACCGATATCAGGCATGGACAGAGCTTGTTCATGCGGAAGAGGGCGCAGCTGAAATTATTATTGGCAAATTCCGCCAAGGCGAGATTGCATCCGTACGATGTCGCTTTGATGGGGTGCGTCAATATTTCTACGACGAAAATCATAACCAACCGTAAGGAGAGAACGGATGAAACGTAAATTAACCATCGACCCGACAGAGTGGATGGGGGATCTTCGCATCTGTGCGCTGGATCACATTGCTGAACTGGTATTGTTCAAGCTGCGCATGATAGCAATCGGATCGGGTGGGTGGTTGCGAGTCGGCCAGCGGGATTGCACTGCAACCTTTGTGGCCGATCTGTGCAGGCTGGATGAAGGGGTCGTAGCGCGTATCCTGAATGATCTTTGCGGCCTCGAGTTGCTGGAGCGTGACGGGGAGAGTGGTGCGTATTTTGATCCTGAGATCCGCCAGGCGTCCGAGCTTTCCGCGACACGTAGCCGCGTGGCCAAGGCTGGCGGGGGTAACCCCAAGTTGCGTGGCAGCACGATATCGGGCGATTTGTTTAAACAAAATACAGGGGATGTAATTTCGTTTGAAAAATCAGTGGCTTCAAGAAATTACAACCGATCGCCGGATAAAAAGAAAAAAGAACCAAAAAAGAAAAATATAAATAATATATATATATCCGGTTCAAAATCAGCTGAAGATTACTACTTCCAGCAGGGCTGCATTCGTCTTGCCAAGCGGGATTACCAAGCCTGGCGGGCTAAATTCCCAGAGTTTTCTGAAGATGAGCTTGATGCGGAACTGGTAGCACGCGGCAAATGGTTGGACACGCAGGATGCCACTGCGCATCGGAACTGGTTTATCTCGACCGAACGCCACCTGCGCAACCGTCATGCGGCGAAAGTGCAACGCCTCGGAGGTGTGGCATGAGAACGCTCGAGCAAGCCGTGAGTGTTGTTGGGAAATCTTTGAAACAGGCGGCCCATAGCCTGGGCTTTATGGCCCAGCTGGCACGCTTCCAGAACGACCATGAGGAATATATCAGGGATCCGCGGTACGGTGTGCCGGTGTCGCGTTTCGGTAACGCCAAGGCTCCCATCGTTCGCGAAACGGTCAGGGCCACATTCGGTGCTAACGATCAAGGCAATCGTGTGAAGGATCAGCTGGACAGGTGGCGCGAGGCAGGCGTTATCACGGACAACGCATATCACGCAGGCAGAGCGTTCGGTGATGATTTCGAACGATGTGGGTATGACCGCTGCCGTACCACCAATCTGGTTGGCACACACGGTGGCGGTGTGGGCATAGAGGATATTCTCACACGCAGTGCTGACGCTCGCAATTACGTGCATACTACCATTAAGGCATTGGGTGGCCCGACTTCGCGTATGTCTCTTGCGGTGGTCCATATCGTGGGCTTCAAGAGGGATATCAAATCGCTTGCGAATCAAATGGGGACGCAATCTCGTGACTACTGGACTGGCACGGTACAGGCTGCTCTCGAGTTAATGGGTGAAGACTACAAACGGATGCTCCAAGGAAAACGGCGGAGTTCTGCGATGGTTGGCATAGCGTCAGATGATCACACGACACCCGACAAAGGCTACGTCATCATCGACAAAGAAAATAGTTGACCGTGCATGCACGAAATGACATAGATTATTTATTCGTAAGAGGTGTGCCGGTGGCCACCTCTTTTTCATTTCTCTCTCTTTCCCCTCAACTACGTACACCCTGCATGCATTTTGTCATGTTATGGATTCTGTACGCCCTGCGCATCGCTCCCCGCCTCGACCTAGCCTAGAAGAAACCGCAGATTTCTGCGGCTTTCACGGGTCCTTCCCCCTTCTGGTAGGCATGCGGGGCGGCGACGCGCAGGGGTTTTCTAGTCAATGGGTTTAAAATCGAGGTTAACCGAGTTAACCGGATTGGTTGGTAAACCGTAAATTTATCAACCTGATAGAATGAAATTGAGGTTTACCGTTTACTCACAGTCTTGCAATGGAGGCTGTCATGAAAAAGATTCTGTAGTGTCTTCTAAAGTTGCCCTGCGAAAGATTTTTGGTGAGCGAGTTAGCGCAGCGTTAATTCAGGAGAAGATCCGGTAGGCTTCGATATCGGCGCAGGTATCGTCAAACATCAGATTGGTGTGACAGCTGGAGAGACAGCAATCCTTCTTTGTATGTCGTGCCTATGGTTCGTAGATTTGGTATCGGTATCGTCCGGCCATTGCTGATAACCAGAACACGGCACACATGGACGGGCGGCGTTGAAGGAAACGCAACTGGAATAGTGGGGATGATCGAGAGAAGCCCCCTTTGACTAACGCAGCGAAACAAGTCTGGTCCGCACTCGTATTCGGCGCGGGTCAACGGCGCAAACCAGACCAAGCACCTACCTTATCCGGATTGGTAGGTGTGCCAGTTTCAGCAGGTATCAAGCCCTGCCTCGTTCTAAAACTCGTATGCGCTTTTCCGGAACCGACGGATGGCTGAGAGCGCATAGATTCGGAGGGATGCCATCTGGGGGTAGTCAGTTGCTAGCTCCAAAGCTGACTGGGCGGGGAAATGTTCCGTTGACAACCGGGAAAGGTACCGGGACGCTGGCTCCGATGCTGGCTAACGCGACATCGTGATGACGGCTTGGAAAGACACGCAATTCTTCTTTGTCTGTTGTCGTGAAACCTGTGAGCCAATAGTGCCATTGAGGCCAGGGGGCAGACAACAGTCATGGACGGGTGGTGTTTCGAACACTGTGCAAAGCAGAAGCGCACTGGGCGGCGACAATCGCATAAGACGGTCATATTTTGGACTTCTGACCAGCAGGATTACCTGTACAAGGCTCCCTACCTACGTCCTGAAATGCATTTGGAGGAATGAATGTTTGTGTTTCCATTTGTCTCACGTAGAACGTATGAAAAAGCTATCGCCGAAACGGTTGGGTGCCGAACTGAAAACAGTCTGCTGCGCGACCGGTTAGCCAAAGCACAGGCGGATCTGGAGAAGGCGCGGAAGAACGATCATCGCGACAAGGAAACCGGACAGTTCGTAACCGCCAAGAAACAGTCGCATCGCGATAATTGCACCTGTTTTGGTTGCTATCCGTTGAAGGCCAGAAAATAACATGGCCTTGATGACCAAGGCGGAATATGCCGCGCGTGGCATTCTTCAGGACGATGGAAAATACAAGAAGGTTTCCAAAGCCTACCTGTCGAAAGGCCAGATGAAGACACGGTTGGAGCCTGCCATGAGGGCGGACAGCGACGGCGTCTTAAAAATCGATGCTGACCTGGCTGACGAGATATTGCGGAATGCCCGCGATCCTTCCAGGAGCATGTCGCATATGAGCGGATCTGGTAAGCCTGCATCCGATAGGCCTGCATCGAATGTGGGCACTTTTGAAGCTGTTCGCACAGACCGCGAAAAAACGAAGCTAGAGAACGAAAAGCTCGATCTTGCACACCGCAAGGGGGACACCCTTGCAAAGCCAGACGTCACAAAGGCGGTGTCCGCCGCAGGACAAATACTGCGCGATCAGCTTAAAAGTAATTCACGCCGGCTTGCAGAGAAATTTTCAACAATGACAGATGTTCGTGAGATCCGGGCAGTCATAGATGAGGAAAACTCCAAGCTGCTAAAACAAATGAGCAATGATTTTTTGCGAAGACTACCAACCCTTGAAGACACCGGAGGTTCCGTCACAACACATTGACGGGCTCGCCAACGCACAGGAGGTAATATACGCGGCTTTTGCTAAGGCGTTAGAGCCCACGCCACCGATTGATTTTCTCGAGTGGGCACAAAAGAACGTTTTCTTTGGCGCAGAAAGCCAATTTCAGGGCGCTTTCAACTCAGACCTCTTTCCATTCTTCAAAAAACCTTTGAGATGTCTGGAGCCTTCTCATCCGGCCCGCGAAGTTATTTTGATGGGTTCGGCGCAGGTTGGTAAAACAGTTTGTGCGCAGGTTTTTGTCGGAGCGAGCATTGATCTAGATCCCTGCCCGTTTATGTACACGCATCCCTCATTGGAGAATGCTGCGCGCTGGGTGAGGACAAAGTGGAAGCCGTTTGTTACGCAGTCGCCTTCTTTGCGGAAGATTTTTCCCGGAGAGGTCCGTAGCAGAGATGCATCGAATACGCTTCTGGTAAAGGAACGGGCAGACTCGCGTGGGGTAATGGTCGTCAGCGGTGCTAACTCAGCCGCATCACTGGCCATGCTCTCGGTTCCAAGGCAGGTGCAAGACGATCTTTCCAAATGGGAAGACAACGAGCATGGCGATTCCGAGGGTCAGGCCGATAAACGGTCGCAAGGTTTTGGTGATTGGGCGAAGATTTTCAAGGTAAGCACGCCGAGCATTCTTGGCGTTTGCAAGATCGATAAAAACTACAAGCGATCGAACCAGCAAAAATATCATGTCCCTTGCCCCGGCTGCGGCCATAAACATGCTTTGGAATGGGAGAATTTTAAGAAGTCCTTGTACGAGGGCATGGAATTTTCCGAGGCGCATTTTCATTGTCCAGCTTGTGGTCATGTTATCGAGCACCATCACAAAGAATGGATGCTTGATCAAACTCTGGCGTATGATGCCTGGGTTGCTGAAAATTCCAGCAGTAAGGTTGAAGGTTTCTATATTTGGTGTGCCTACAGCAGGCTGACCAGCTGGGCTTACATAGCCGAGGAGTATTTTAAGGCTCTCGGGGACCCAGAAAAAGAAAAAACCTTTATGACCGATACGGTTGGTCTTCCCTATGAGCAAAAAGGGGAAGCGCCACCTTGGAAGGAGTTGTACGAACGCGCGGCCGGATCCGATTACGAAGTCGGTACTGTTCCAATAAATGCCTTAATTTTGACTGCCGGATTGGACGTGCAAGGCGATCGCGTTGAGTGGAATGTGAAAGGTTGGGGCCCCAATCTTCAACGTTTCACCATTCAACATGGCGTCATTGAAGGACACATCTCTTCCGAACTAGTGCAAAAACAGCTTGATGGTTTGCTGAATCGTAAATGGCGAAACCGGTTTGGCAGACAAATCGGACTCGACATGCTTGCGATCGATGCAAACTTTGAAACGAATGATGTTAAGACCTGGGCTAAAAAGCATCCAGAAAGCCGCGTAATTACCATTAAAGGTGCAAAAGAATACACTGCCCCTCCTATGGTTCCCGTCCAGGAAGAACGCCGCAATAACGGGAAGAGGGTCAACAGACATCAAAAACGTCACTGGCTTGTGGGTGTTTCAGGTCTTAAGGGCAGCCTTTATAAAAATCTTGATAAGAAAGACCCTTTGGAAAAGGGATATTGTGGCTTTCCTAAGGATCTTGAAGAGAATTACTTCCAGCAGCTTACATCCGAAACGCGTGTACTTGATGTCGACAAAAAGACTAAAGCAACGCGTTACATCTGGGTAAAACTACCGACCTTCCGGAATGAGATACTGGACATGGAGCTGTACGCTGAAGTGGCCGCAAGACGTTTGGGATGGCATACAAAGTCCGAACAAGACTGGGAGGCCCTTCGTAATACGCGAGAGTGTCCACCGGATGATGTTCAGTTGGACCTATTGGATCCTGCGACAATGTTAAGCAATACAGCAGTGACGGTAAAAACAGATACGAAGCCCTCTCTGGCTTCCCAATTGGCTTAGAGGTTTCATGGCAACAACTGCAGAGTTACAGCTTAAACTTGCCGAAGCAGAAGTTGCTTACCATAAGCTGATAACAGGTCAGCAGCGCGTGGAAGTTACGTATGATGGAAAATCCGTGCGATACGAAAAGTCCAATATCAATGAGCTGAAAACATATATCGCAAATCTTAAAATGCTTATCAAAACTGACGGCCGCGGCGGCCGTAGTGGCGCCATTAGGATTCATTTCTAAATGACAAAAAAATCCCCCAAAAAAAGTAAAGGCGTGAAAGCAAATGCTTCTGTGCCTGCGGCTTCATCGCCGGGGGACAATGGCAATTTGCGAAGCTACACAGGTGCAGATCAAACCAGCCAAGAGCTGGCCAGCTGGGGTCCATTGCTTAAATCCGCAGATGGCGATTATCTGCCCAACAGAGATACGATTGTAGCGCGCAGCCGTGATTTGTATCGGAATTCGGGATGGGCTGCCGGGGCGGTCTCGCGTCATTTGAATAGCGTAATCGGTGCGGGATTTCGACTTTCTGTAAAACCTGATTATGCAGCGCTCGGACTTACCCCTGAGTGGGCAGACGAATTTGCAAAAGAAGTGGAAGGGCTTTGGCGACTTGCTGCGGAAGATCCTGACTGTTACCTCGATGCAGCTCGCCAAGATTCATTTAACGGTTTGTTAGGGCTGGCCTACCGGCACTATCTTATTGACGGCGAGGCGCTTGCTTTAGGGCTTTGGGATGAGGACAAGCCCAAGGGCCGACCAGCTACGACAATTCAACTGATCGATCCAGACAGGCTATCAAACCCGAATAAAGCCATCGATTCCCAATTGTTACGATCCGGTGTGGAATTGGACGCGCGCGGTGCACCTATCGCGTACCATTTCCGAGACGGTCATCCTGATGATTGGCGTTTCGGGAGAGGATCTTACACGTGGACCCGCGTTGAAAGAGAAATAAAGCCCATTGGTCGCCGGCAGGTTATCCATGCGTACGAGAAAGAGCGCACCGACCAGACGCGCGGTGTGGGCATGTTTGCCCCGGTTATCGAACGCCTTAAGATGGTTGATAAATATGACCGCGTAGAATTGCAGGCGGCCTTGTTGAATGCGGTTTTTGCGGCATTCATTGAGAGTCCGTTCGATCATGAACTAATGGAAGAGGCTCTGGGCGGAGGTAACGGTGTAGGTCAATATCAGGCTTTGCGCACTGAATTCCACAAAAGCAAAAGTTTGACAGTTGATGGCGTCAGAATTCCTACACTTTTCCCGGGAGAGAAGTTCAGTTTTCAAACCGCGCAAAGACCAGCAGCGCAGTTCGGCGCCTTCGAGCAAGCTTGTTTGCGTAACATCGCATCTGGTTTGAACCTTTCTTACGAGCAGCTCTCGCAAGATTGGTCCAGCACGAATTATTCGTCCGCCAGGGCAGCGTTACTGGAAGTGTGGAAGTTCCACTTGCGGCAACGGAGCGGTTTCGCAGAGAAATTTGCAACGCCAATTTTCATTCTCTGGTTTGAGGAACAGGTTGCCCGCAAGAAGATCAAACTTCCAGGAAGTGTCAGCTTTTATGAGGGGAAAGCTGCTTATTGCCGTGTTCGCTGGATCGGTCAAGGCCGTGGATGGGTTGATCCAGTCAAAGAGGTTCTATCTGCACAGATGCGTATGGAGATGGGTATATCTACCCTTGAAGACGAATGCGCGGACCAAGGTAAGGACTGGCAGGAAGTGCTTCAGCAACGCCGTCGCGAAATTGAGGAAATGAAGCGCCTTGGGATTCCTGAGCCGAAGTGGCTAGCAGAGGCGATAAATATGAACAGTTCGAGGGAAAAAGAAGATGCATGATTATTATCTAAATCACCTGCGTGTAGATCTTCAACGCCCCAACAAAATGTCTGAAGAAGAGCTGGCGGCTCTTGTTTCGACAGAAAATTTTGGGCATCACGCTCTTCGGTACCAACTTGATGGCTCGGTTGCGGTCATTCCTGTCAATGGTTGCATCTCTACCGCGCGCATCAGTGGATGGTATTGGTTTGCCAACATCACATATGAAAGCATTCTGGCCACCATTGAACACGTCCGGGAAGAGCACGGCGTGGAAACAGTTGTTCTTGCGTTTAATTCGCCCGGCGGCACTGTCATGGGATGCGCAGAAACGGCAGAAAAGCTTCAGGCTCTCGGTGAGACCGTCACAATTGTCTCCCATTGTGCCATGGCGGACAGCGCAGCTTATTGGTTGGCGTCTGCAACGTCACGCATTGTGGTTGAGCCAGCGGGAGAAGTTGGATCCATTGGCGTGATTATGAGCCACTTCGATTATTCAAAAATGATGGAAGCGTGGGGTGTCAGTGTTACGCACATCCATTCCGGCGCACATAAAGCAGACGGATCCCCATACAAAGCGTTAACCGAAGAAGCGCAGGCCCGTTATCAAGCCGATATGGATTACTTACGGGATATGTTCGTGGACGCCGTTGCTGAAAACCGCGGCGTAGACAGAGAATCCATTAAAGCTACGGAAGCCAGCACCTACCGCGGCGCATTGGGCGTCGATATCGGGCTTGCCGATGATATAGGCTACCTTTCACAGCTTATCGAAACCTTTAATTCCAACGAAACTACGACAACACAGGAGCTTGCCATGAAAACTAAAGTAAAACCGGACGCCAAAAACCCAAAGGCACAAAATGACAAAGGCGGTAAGAAAAATTCCCCTGCCGCCGCCAAAGAAGGTGAAGAAACCGAAGGCGATGAAGGTGAAGGTGAAGAAACCGAAGGCGATGAAGGTGAAGGTGAAGAAACCGAAGGCGACAAAGATAAAGCTGCGGCACAAGTTGAGCGGGCCAGAATTTCTGCCATTCTGAGCCATGCTTCCGCAAAGGGGCGTGAGGAGCTTGCGCAAGAACTGGCTTTCAACTCAGATATGTTGCCCGAAGCGGCCGTTAAGCTGCTTGAAAAGGCACCTGCCGCGGCGGCTGAAGAAGATAAAACGTTTGCTAACACAATGCGTTCACATCATCAGCCGGCCCTTAAACCATCTTCAGAAGGCGGGCAGCAGAAAAACCCATTGCTGGCCGCACAGCAAGCATTCCGTCCGTCGACGATCAAGAAGACGGCCTAACATTATCGTTACAGGATCCCTCCTGTAAGACTACACAACGTATTTCTGTACAAATATTTCTTTCAAACAAAAACGGAGAATAAAATATGAGACATGTCGCAAGTGCAAGCAGCGAAAGTTACACACCAGGTGGCCTGCTGGCCAACGGGAACGCTGTTCGATCCAAAAAAGTGATCCTTTTGGCAGGAACAGCCGATCTTTTGGCTGGTACCGTCCTTGGGGAAATTTTAACCGGCGGCGCCACTGTGGCCGCAAAAGCGGGCGGGAACACTGGCAATGGTGTTCTCACGCTTGATGCCGTAACACCAGTTCTCGCCGGCGCCAAAGTCGGTGTGTACACAGTCCGTTTTGTCGCGGCTGCAGCTAACTCCGGTACATATCGAGTGGAAGACCCGGATGGTAATGTCATAGGTGAGGCGGCAGTGGGGGCGACGTTCTCAGACGATGTTAAATTTGCGATCGCCGATGGCTCTGCAGACTTCGTTGTGGGCGACGGTTTCGACATCACCGTCGCGGCCGGATCCGGCAAATTCAAAGTGTCCACGGCAGCGGCCACAGATGGCTCACAAATACCTTCGGCAATCTTGGTTGAAGACAGCCCTGCCGCCATCACCGATACCGAGGCGATGGCATATATCGGCGGTGAATTTAATGCCGAAGCATTGACGTTCGGTGCCGGCCATACCGCTGCGAGTACGAAGGCGGTACTGCGTGATGCGGGAATTTACACCCGCTAGGGCATAGGTCTTTTAAATTTTGTTATGACAGCGCCTCAGGGCGCTGTTTCTTTTTCCGCTTTTAACAATATCAACGCAAATACAGGAGATGCCCTTATGGCTCAAACACACGACACAGCAACGTTGATTGAAACTCTTCAATCGCTCCACCGAGTTCCCCGCTTCCTCATGGATACATTCTTCCCACAGGTAGTTACATTCTCAACCAAAGAGATTATGTTTGACGTTCTGTCAGACAACCTTGCATTGGCTCCGTTTGTTTCCCCATTTGTTGCGGGTAAAGCAAAAAAACAGCGGGGTTATAGTACCAAGATGTTCACGCCGGCATACGTGAAGCCGAAAACACAAGTTGACCCGTATGTGCCGATCGCACGCCAGCCTGGGGAACCGCCTCTGGGTTCTCTCTCTCCAGCTCAGCGTCGTGACTTGGCTGTGAACCAAATTCTCATTGATCAACGAGAGCAGATCGATCGACGCATAGAATGGATGGTCGCAGAGCTACTAAAAACCGGAAAAATTATTGTCACCGGTGAGGACTATCCGGAAACGCAAGTGGACTTCGGGCGGGATGCAGCTTTGACCAAGATCCTCGCCAACGGCTCCAAATGGGGCGATAACGGTATCAGCCCTTACAGCAACCTGGATGCATGGTTTGACCTTGTCGGAGAAAAGAGTGGCGCGGCTGTAAACGTTGCTGTCATGGGCAAGGATGCCTGGCGACTGTTTATCGCGGATCCATTGACAGAAAAGGCTCTGGATCGTCAAAAAGGCCAGACCGCGACGCTTGATCTCGGCATCAAGCCTGGCGCACCTGGTGCTCCGGTGTACAAGGGTACGATCGGTGATGTGGAGTACTTCACGTACAACGAAGTGTATTCCGATGCAGCAGGGCAACCTCAAAAGATGATCGACAGCACGGGCGTAATTCTCGGTGCAACGGGCGCCCTTGCCGGTAAGCGTGCCTTTGGGGCGATTATGGACGGTTCAGTTTTGCAAGAGGCAGAATATGCGCCAACACATTGGGTTGAGAACGATCCTCCAGTTGAGCAGGTTATGACCCAATCCGCGCCGCTTCCCGTTCCCGGACGTCCAAACGCAACAATGTACGTAAAAGTGAAATAAGCAGCCTAAACAGAACAAAAGGGCGCCATTCGGCGCCCTTTTTTTTGCTGGAGACAAAAATGACAGGTAAAATAACGCCTAGATCCTTTGACGGTACGCAACTGCAAGCGGTTATGCTCGATCTTGCGAGATCTGTTCAAACTACTGCGAGTGATACAAGCGCAGATACGCTAATTGATATCGAATCTGACCTGGTGTTCGTATGCCCAACGCAATCAGATATTCGTGTGGCATACGGAGCGGACCCCGAAGCAACCTTGGGTGCCGGCAGCATACCAGTCGCTAAGGGTGTAATGTTCCCTCTGGTAAAAGCACGCAATGATAAAATCTCGATTATACGCGGCGGTGCTACCAACTCGCATGTAGATTTGATTCCAGCAAAAGATTCAGAATAATGTTGGACGATGTCGACGCCATGCTTGCGGACGTCACAGCGGTATGGGGTGACAGGGGCGTTTTTGCGCTTGCCTCAGGGGCACAAAGTTGGACTGATATTCCGTTTCTAGAAAAGCTTCCTGATGAGTTGACCACCGTCCGCGGGGCAATGTTTAAGTCGGAAACGGCAATCTTCGAAATCGTAATCGCGACAGCAATGCATCCGAAGCCAGAAAAGGACGATAAAATCACTTTTAAGGGTGATTGGGTTGTGAAGCGTTGCATCGTTCCTGATGATAACCGACGCGTATGGCGCGTTGAGTGTTATCCTGCAGATTGAATGAAGCTTAGCGCCAAGCTTATGGGCGATCCAGTCGGTGACGCCAAAAAGTTTAAAGCCAGATTGGCTAAGGCGACCAAGGGAGGCATTGTTGAGGCTGCGACAGCACTGAAGAACAATCTTCGTGAAGAAACCAGGCGTGCTGGCCTTGGCCAAAGACTCGCGAACACATGGCAGGGGCCGCCATCTCACTATGTTTACCCTAAGTCCGGTGAAAGTCTTGATGCCGCGGCCTCTGTCATTTCTAAGGCCCCACACATTATCGACGGATACGAAAAAGGGGCCATTATTAAATCAAGCTCCGGCCGATTCCTCGCTGTACCCTTGCCCCAGGCTCAGAAGCTGATAGGTGCTGGCAAAAGTAAATACCGGATTACGCCTCGCCTTTTGGAAGAATGGATGGGTATTGAGTTGGTAATGATTAAACGTCCCGGTAAACATCCGCTCTTGGTGGCCCGCGGCGTACGCCTCTCAGGCGGTAACAATTTGAACCGTTCAAAGGGTGGTGGAACCATTCAAAAGCTTAAAACACGAAGCGCGACCAAGACAATGGGTGAGCGCACCATGCTCGCCGGCCGTGCCGATGTTCCGATGTTTGTTTTGATACCGCAGGTCTCCATAAAAAAGAGGCTGGATATTTCCAAAGAGGCAAAACTCTGGGGAAGCATGGTTCCATCATATATTGAGAGAAGAATGTGATGCCAACGGATGCAGAAACCGTTTTAAGCGTGCTCCGCCAACGTCTTGATGCGGCTACAGATACTGAAGTCCTCGTTCTCCGTAACGAAGATCCGGCAGACGACGAAATACCTGACAGGGGTTGCATTGTAATTCGTGATGGCGATCCGGGTGATCCGGAGCAAGTGCTTGGTGGGTTCCAAAGCTGTTATTACGAGCATCAGATCGATATCGAGGTGTTTGTAAAGCACGGGAAGGCCAGTGTACGCGATGAGCGTTATGCGGTTCTCGTAAAAGCAATCGGTATTGCACTAGCAGAGGATGAAACCCTTGGCGGAATTATACAAGGTATAACATACGGGCAACCCGCGCCGATAACAGACCGCATTGCCGGCGGTCACGACATAAAGTCGGCCGTTATCTCTTTGGTGGCTGAGTACGACACAGCCTCTCCAATCGTTTGATTTTCAACATTTAGAAAGGATATTCCATGGCCACTCGTGCATCTGGCGCGCGCGCGCTAACTCTGCTTAAGTTCAAAAGCGATTATGAGTCTCCGGCAACGGGCAATTTCATGAAAATGCCTTTCACCAGGAACGAGCTCGGCGGAGAGCGCAGCCTTGTGGATGATCCCGTGTTGGGATTCGGCCGTGATCCTGCGGATCCTCTACTTGATGTCCTCAATGTTTCCGGCGATATCGCCGTTCCAGTCGATACGCGCTATTTTGGCTTATGGCTTAAAGGCCTTTTCGGTGCCCCTACCACCACCGTGAACAACAAAGCAGATGGTCAAATCGTGTTTCTATCAAATCCGGTTGCGACACAGACAATTACAATCAACGGTGTTGCATTTACCTTCATTGCTGGCGCCAGCACGGGACAAAACATACAAATCGGTGCCAACGTTGCTGCAACAATCGACAATGTTGTGACGGCATTGAATGCCTCCGCGAACGTCAGCGTGTCAGCCGCCACCTACAGCAGAGTTGGAAGCGCTTTGCAGGTCATCCATGACACCGGCGGCACCGCAGGAAATGCATTCACATTGGCTGCAAGCCACGCAAGGCCCAGTGACAAAACTCTGATTGGTGGTGGAAATAAGCACACATTCGTAACGGGGGTAAACGATCTTCCTTGTGCAGATATTGAACGCTGCAATCCAGAGATAAACCGGTACCGCATGTTCGACAGTGTAAAATTCAACTCCTTGGCATTGGATTTCCAAAGATCGGGCGCTGCACAAGCAGTGATAGGAACGATTGCCCGGGGGCAGCAGGCGATTACATCAGCTTCTCAGGGCGGGGTCCCGCAAGAGCTTACCTTCGAACGTATCAGCCAGTTTAAAGGCTATGTTAAAGAGGCAGGCGTTTTTGTCGGAAACCTTACCTCTGCAAGTTTACAGCACACAAACAATCTTGAAGCTATCCAGGTTATCCGCGATGATGACCGTATTCAGGGTGCGGATGAAGGCATCACGTCCATTACTGGGACTGCTCAAATCCGTCTTTCAAACGAAGGCTTGCTTGCAAAAGCCGAGGCTGAGACAAAGACGGATCTTGAGCTTGGATATAAGCTTACGCCGGCACAGGTTCTGCGGATAAAGCTTCACCGCATTACAATGTCAATACCGAAAGATCCTATTTCGGGCCCTGGCGGTATTTCCGCCACGATCAATTACCAGGCATCGCGCGACGCCACGGTTGGCAGGCTTGCTACCATCGAATTGATCAACGATCTTGACGGCACGCAGTACGCATGAGGCTAGATGATATTGCGGTTACAGGAGAACCGCTCGAAATTCCAATCCTCGACGGCATCGTATTTATTGTGCGATCGATGGATTTACGTTCTTACAGTATTGCTCAAGCGGCTGCCAAGCAACGTTTAACCGGACTTGAAGAGAGCGTCGACCAATGTAAGGAGGCGGGTCTCTTCGATGATCGCAATCTCCCTGACTTGGAAAATCCCATAGTCCGTGAAGGAATTCTAAAAGAATTTCTGATCATCGAATTGGGTTGTGAGCATATTGTTTCGTGGTCGGGTATTCTTAATAACAGCGACTGTCCAGTCGAGCCAACGCGTGATGCCATTGAAGCGGTTTTAAAGAATCCTTTTATCAGCATACCGTTTTACGACCGACTTATGAGATGGCAGTCAAAGTATCTCAGCGCAAAAAAAGATTCCGGGACCGCGTCAGATGGCATTTTACCTCAGACTGCGGTCCCGACTATTGCGCCGGATGCAAACTCGAAGGCCTCGCTTGCGCCAGCGGCCGCCGCGGACCCGGCGGAAGTTTCTGCCCAGACATAGAGCATCGCCCGAAAACCAAGCAAGAGGCGGTGGCCTGGGACATTCTTCTTAAATCCACGGGGCAGGGCCGCATTACCAGTGCTGGATCTTTCATCGGACTCGATGCTGCCGCCCTAGTCGGAATTCTTAAATACCATGGGCAGGATTGCCCGATCGTTCTCGATTTCCTCCTGACGGCTTCGTCAGAAATATCCTCAATCCTCAGCCAGCGCGGCGGTCAAGATGAGCCAAACACGGCATAGTTACATCATCCGCCTCGAGGCAGAGGGCGGAAAAACCGTCACTGCAACAATCGAGCAGCTTGGCGTAACCGGGGAGCGGTCGATGAATCGCGTGGGCGATGGTGCTTTAAAGGCAAATCAGAAAATCGGACTGCTTGCCCGAACGATGCTTACCCAATTGGTTCCGGCGATTGGCGCCTATCAGGCAGCCTCCAGTACGTTTTCTAACATGCAGCAGTTCGAGCGTTTGGAGGCACGTCTAAAATTTTTGACCGGAAGTACCGAGGAGTTGGCGGCGGCGCAAGAGTTCCTGCGCACAAAGGCGCGCGAGCTCAATATCGATATCTTCGCTCTCAGCGATGGTTATGGGCGATTGCTGGCGCTTCAGAAGGGCGGAATAATAAACCAAGACATAACCGACCAAATATTGGTTGGGCTTGCCAATGCCAAAGCGGTATTTGGCGCAGCCGATGCTCAAATCGGTCAGGTTCTGTACGGGATGGGACAGGCGTTCTCGCAAGTTCGTGTGGAGACGGCCGAATTCAACCAGATCATGGAGCCTCTGCCGGGTTTCATCGAAAATGTGGGAAGAGCGGCGGGAGTTACAGGTGCCGAACTTAAACAGATGGTCAAGGACGGTGAAGTCTCTGGCAAGCAGCTGGCGGAATGGGTGGCCAAGGCCACGAAAGATTTCGAGGGCGCTGCACAGGAACTGGATGGCGGCATCGTTGCCGCATTGTCAGACCTAAACAACGCATGGAAAGAACTTTCCGCGACTCTGGGCGATAGCGACCTCATCACGGGACCGCTTGCAGAAGCGATACAGCTTTTTGCAGATGCCGCGACTGGCGCATCAATTCTGGTGGGTGAGCTTGACAAGCTACACGAGGCCGCAAAGCGCGATTATAGTATTGTTCCCCCTGCGATGGATGCTGAGGGCAAGGCCTTGCCAACGGTTGCGGGTGCGGCTGCGTATGATCAGCGCATCCGTGAGCAGATGGGTGACCTTTCCTCCACGCACTATGGGTGGAGCCCAAAATGGGATCCATCGGCGGAGGGTGGCATTTCAAGCCCGCCTGTGCCGGTGCCGGCTTCGAAACCTGAAGAGATTATCCTTCGTGGGGACAAAGAGCGCGAAAAGGTTATCAAGCAGGCGCACGACGAAGCGGAGGCGATACGTAAGGTCATCGATCAGCTTCGCATCCGTAACGAAGAAATGAACCTTTCGGAGGCTACGCAAGAGGTCAATAATCGTCTGCGCGAAGCAGGCGTAGACATTTTCTCCCGGGAAGGCGAGGAAATAGCGCGCCTGGTTTACCAGTATCATGAAATGCGGGATGCGCAGGAAGAAAGTGCCGACCGTGCAAAGATGCTTGCAGATGCCGTACGAGGAGGCCGCGCGGCGTTTGAAGATCTGGGCGATTATGCGCTCGATACTCTTGCGGAGATTGCGGCTGCCTTTGTAGAGCTGGATGCCGGCACAGGCAAGGGTAGCGGTCTAGGCGGCCTGATAGCCGGTGGATTGTTCAATCTTCTTGGTGGCATTGGAGGCGGTGGTGGTGGACTGCAACGTGCAGGGAACGGGTTGCCTCTGCCCCCTCCCAACAAACCAAGCGCAAGCGGCGGTCTGTTTGACGGATTCAAGCTTTTTTCAAAAGGCGGCATATCCGATCGACCCGCCATTTTCGGTGAAGGTCCACTGAACGAAGCCGCGGTTCCATTGCCAGACGGCAGAACAATACCCGTAACACTCAAGGGCGACACACCAAAACGCAGTGCAGCTTCGCAATATTTCATTGATGCCACGAATGCGGATCAAGGCGCTGTGGAGCGCTTATCCGCGCAATTACGCGCCCTTGGTTCGGTTGTGGAGCGGATAGATGGTGAAATAGGTCCACGAGCGGTCGAAGCTGTCATGAATAAATATAGCCGCAATGGCACGTACCTGAGGGCTTAAGACATGCCAGTCATCACGTATCCTTTAGATCTTCCTTCTGAAGGCAAAGCCAGTATCACAATTCGTAAACGGTCCGTATCAGACGGAACTATGTCCCCCTATACCGGAGAAGAGCAAATCCAGGTCTCCGCCGGGCAGTGGTGGGAGGCACAGATTGCTTTACCGCCCCTGAAGAGCGACGCTTCTGCTAGATGGGAGGCATTTTTCGGCAAGCTCAACGGCCGTGAAGGCTATTTTTTGCTGGGAGATCCCATTCGTGCGGTTCCAAGGGGCATCGCAAAAACAAATCCCGGAGTGCCCAAAGTAAGGTTGTTGCATTCAGCACGGGTTAATACTGTACAGCTTAAAGGTTTGCCTCTGAATGCTTTCGGATATCTTCTTGAAGGGGACCATGTCCAGATTGGGGTAGGCTCGGATGCGCGACTTCACCAAGTTTTGTTCGATGTAGACAGTAATGCTTCTGGACATGGTGAAATCACAGTGTGGCCGTCTACACGATACGATCTGGCAGTGGATACGCCTGTGACTGTCCAGAATGCCCGTGGCTGTTTCCGTCTCGCGCAACCATCAAGCGAAATTGTACGGTCCCGACCGGTTTTCTCAAACGTTGGATTTGATGCTCGTGAGGTGGTGCCTTGAGAGAAGATGTCAGCGAAGCGCTTTTTGAAGAGCTCGAGAAAAATATTCTTTATCCGGTTTCACTTATTGAGCTGGAATTTGAAGAAGGCGTGCTTGGGCTTTGGACAGGATATGGGGTCATCAGTTGGTCGGATAAAATTTTCTACGGTGGCGGCGCTCTCCTAAAAATTGAAACGGCTGCGGAAACTCAAACGCTAGAAGCGCAAAACACTCGCATACAATTGTCTGGCATTCCCGAGATCGTATCGGCAGCGTTGAACACGCGTCCCCGCGGCCGCCCGGCTCGCGTATGGTCTGGATTTATCAATCCCGCTGCCATGCCTGCTTACGATCCAGATACCAACAGCATTATCAAAGCCGATGAGCTTATCATGAATCCCGTCCGGGAATTTACAGGAAAAATGGATTCTATGCCGTTGCTTGACGATCCTACAAATCCGGTAATCACATTGAATGCAGAAAGCGACTTGGTGATGCTGACCCGTCCGAACGAGCGGCGCTATACCCATGAAGATCAACAGATAGATTACCCGGGCGATCGTTTTTTTGAATATGTGCCGCAAATGCAAGACGCTGAAGTTGCGTGGGGGGATTAGTGAGCAGAAGCAGATTTGAAAATTGGCCGGAGGTTCTTGATGCATATCTCAAAGATGTCCGGCAGAAAGCGTTCGTGCGCGGAGATTTTGATTGCGCCCTTTTTGCTGTGGGTGCGTGCCTCGCCATGACTGGCGTGGATTACGGTCAAGAATTTCGGAATTTATACAGTTCCAAAGACGCTGCAGAGGCGCTCATAACATCGAAAGGATACGCAAATCTGGAAGCGCTCGCCGACGCGACGCTCGGTGCAGCCTTGCCAACAACCATGATGGCACAGCGCGGGGATGCCATCATGTTTGAAACTGAAGATGGACCGGCAATTGGGATTGTTGATCTGTCGGGTCGGTATATCGTAGCGGTTTCGGAGGAGAGGGGCGTGGTGCGCCTACCTCTTCGGTACGGCTTCAAGGCCTGGAGAATATAGATGCCCGCAATCGGTGCTGCAGTTATCGCTGGAGCCTTCGCGGCCGCGAATGCTGCCATCATAGGGGCATCGTTCGGCGCAGCCTTGTTGGCTGGCGGCATCACTTTTGGCGTCAGCGTGCTGCAATCTGTCATGAACAGACCCAAGACGCCTGACTTTGTAAGCCAGTCGAACGGCCGAACTGTCCAAGTTCGTCAAGCCATTACAACCCGGAAAATATTGTACGGTGAGGTTCGAGTATCAGGTCCGGTGATTTTCGTCACGAGCACTTCGAGCAAAAAATACTTCCACATCATTATACCGCTGGCAGGCCATGAAGTCGCGGGTATCGATGAGGTATGGATTAATGATCAGGTCGTGCCAAATGACTGGCTTGATGCCAATGGAAATGTCACGCAAGGCAGATATGCCGGATATATGCGCATCAAGAAATTTTTGGGAACCGAAGGTCAGCTGGCGGACCCAAACCTTGTTGCGGAAGTCCCTAACTGGACAGCAAACCATCGCGGAAGGGGTGTCGCAGGCGTATATGTTCGAATGACCTATAATCGCGATGCATATCCTACGGGTACGCCCAACGTAAGCGCGGTCGTGCGCGGAAAGAAGTTGTTCGATCCCAGGAATGACGAAACCAAGTGGGGAATGAACATAGCATTGATGGGGCGTGATTACGTTCATGGCAAATACGGTCTGGGGGTAGCAGCCGCGGATATCGATGACGTCGCTATCATTGCTTCTGCCAACAACTGCGATGAAATGGTCGCTGTCAAAGAGCGTAATTACACGATCAAAGCCGTATCCGGAAACCTGCTATCGTTGGAGGGGGCCACGCTGGAGATTGTTCGAGGCGATCGCGGTCGGCTGCACTCCACCGGAGATTTGCCATCAGGCATAAGCGCCGGAACAGATTACTTTGCTGTGCCAATACAGTATGGGCAAAATCCGCGGATAGCACTGGCCACATCGCTGGATAACGCCATGGCCGGCAACTACGTCGCCCTTGGCACGGGCCACAACGGAGCCCTTACTTTCCGGGTTAATGCAGAGCCGCGTTATCATGGAGGCGGGATCATTGATCGTGGCCGCACGCGGGGTGAAAACCTCACTGATATTCTAACGGGTATGGGTGCGACGTATTGTGCTCCGGGTGGACACTGGAAGCTCCACTCGGCCATGTACAGACCACCAGTAATGGAACTCACAGAAAGCGATTGCCGGCGCGCTATGACTATTGATCCGTGGCGGTCAAGAATATCAAGTTTCAATTCTGTCAAAGGCATCTTTAACGGGCCTATAAACTTCTGGCAATCCTCTGACTACCCAGAAGTAAGTATCGCGGACTACGTAGAGCAAGATGGTGGTGAAAAGGCTTATTCTGAATTGCCCTTGCCGTTTACGCCACGGCCGACAACGGCGCAACGTCTTGCAAAAATCAAGATAGAGCAAAACCGACGCGAGCAACGCGTGAATTTCCCAGCAACGCTGCGAAGTTTGCCGCTGGAGCCAACCGATACTATCACAATCACACGACCAAAGCGCGGTTGGGATGGGAAAGTCTTTGAGGTGTACAGCCGCCAAAGGGTCGCAGACAAGATGGAAGGTGCACAAGTTTGGGGCGTGGATCTCGTGCTGGATGAAACGGATGCCAATGTCTACGCCTGGCATACTGATTACGAGCGCCCGACGTCGGCGGCACCGCGCACAGAAATGCCGAACCCGTTCGTAGTTTCTGCTGTGGTGGGGCTAGCAGTCAATTCCTTCCCCATCGAAACGGTGGAAGGGGATCTTACCTTCCGTATTGTACCCTCATGGACGCTGCACTCGGACGTTTTTGTCCAGGAGGGTGGATACATTCAAATCCGTTACAAAAAATCCGATTCGGCGGTTTGGATTCCGGTCGGCGGACGCATCGAGGGTTATGAAACGCAGGCCGACGCCTTCTCAGCGTCTCTCGGTGCTACGTATGATCTAAGCATTCGCGCGTTCAATCGCCTTGGTGTCGGTTCCGCCTGGCAGACCATTTCCGGATTTGTTGCAGGCAGTTCTGGCGGCGTCGGTGGCACCAGAGATTATGGTTTGTTCAGTAACACCCTGACGGGTTTTCAGGATTACGGAAGTTTCGCAGACGCCCCAGCCGCATTCACAGATTTTGGAACTTTTTAGAGGATAGTATGGCGATAACCGAGCAGGTACAACATCGTAGAGGCGTGGATTCGGTAATAGGCTCTGCCGTGATTGCGTTGGCAGAATTTGGCTACAACATCACCAAGAAGCGCATCCATGTGGGTGATAGTGTTACGCCAGGTGGAATTATCGTTCCCAATGCGCGCGATGTGCAAAGCAATGAATTCATCAAATGCGCTGTTGCAGGCACTTCCGACCATTTAACCTTGACCACGCCGCTCGGTTTGTCGGAACTCGGCGACGGCATGGAGTTCAAATTTATAGCCCTGTCATCCAACGGCGGGCCGGTGGATGCGGTCATCGACGGGATCGATCCTTTGTCGCCCATCCCATTTCGGAAGAAAACCGAAAGCGGATTGGCTGCTTTGGCCGCCAATGACATTATTCAAGATGGCTTTTATACCGCAATTTATGACGGTACTTTCTTGCAATTGGCGGGAACGAACGAAAGCACCGGCATTATTACCGTTTCTCAGGGGGATTTGAACACGAGCCTCGGTACCGGTTCGTTCGGATTTTTTATTGATAGTGACGGTTTTATCGACGTGACCGTCTTCTCCGGTGGACCCAGCAGCTTTAGCGGTACGGCCGGCCGCCTAGGCGTAAGACGACAAAACGGATCGACGGTCAGCGGCACTGGCTATACTTCTCTTCCGGGCGGTGAGTTTGGGTTCTATCCCCAAGTGTCGAAAGGTGGATCATCTTCAAACAGGAACGTGAGTTACAGTCAACGCTATGTCACTTCATCGCCGCCCTATGACATTGGTGAGGGAGAGGTTGGTGGCTTTTTCTACGCCTTGTTGAATTCTTCCGGAGATGTCGTAGGCACGTATCTGGCTGAAGTGCCGCCCTGGGCCTATAACGGGCCAACCGATATTCGTTGCACGCATAAATGCAAAGTAACCGGCAAAAAATATCGCATGGTTGCCAAGCGTAGAACTTTGGAAGAATACATGGATGGCGCCAGTGTGCAGGCAGAGGCGCAAGAGATAACGAATGATATCAAAAATGCGGATATGGATATTATCCCCCATCCATTTTTGCATAACGAACCCGATCTTATACCGGTGCTTCTGGATCCTATGGATGATCGTATCAAAAGATTGGTCGAGTATCAGCAGCTCGGCGGCTGGTCCGAAATACAGGATGCAATAAGCCGCGGGTTGATCTCTGTCGATAACGAAAAGGTCCACCGAAACAAATGCGCATCATTAAAAGGATGCGACATCCACACTCTGAAATTCAAATATACCGGGAGGCTGTAAAGTCTCAACATTGCCCGAAACGCTCAATGGAGTGCTGATGGACATATAATTACGACAGAGTGGGGAAAATTACGGTGCATGCTGACACAAATGATTGGATATTAATATGGATGCTGAGGTCGAAGTGGATGGTCAAAGCACAGGCGTGCGCATGAAAATCGATTGGGGTCAAATTTTCCAGAGCATATTCCAATGGGCCGTCATAGCCGCAATCGGCGGAGGGTGGGCATATTTCTCATCCATCAATTCCAATGTTCGCGATAGCAGAGAAGATATGAAGTCCGAAATCGTAAAATTTCGCGACGAAATGAAAAATGAAATCGTTGATCTGAAATCGCAAATTACTATTGCAAATTACAAGCTCGAAACGATGGAAAAGAGCCAGGCAGGATATGTTACCAAGGCAGAAATAGAGTCCTCCCGGCGTCTCAGAGACGCGCAAATCGTCAATCTTCAGGATCGATTGGAGAAGATAGAGGACCGCTTGGAAAGTTCAAACAGATGACGGATCAAAACACGGGCCGCGCGGCCATGAAGTTTAGCGTTGCCGCCTTGCATGTTTGGGCAAGCATGATCGTCTATGCAGTTACGATAAAAGGCATAGACAATGACACAATAAGCAATCTGTGGGACGGATTGATGTGGGCAATACCTGCAACCCTATTTGTCCTTGTCGGCGACAAAGGGGCGCAAAATTTGATTGCGGCGCGCTTCGGAATGCAACGCGTGGAAGAAATCACAACAAAGACCGTTCAAACAACGGCGGAATCAAAGGTGCCTGATGCTCAATAAGAATCTCAAGCCATTTCTGGATACGATCGCATATTCTGAAGGCACATTCGGTAAAGGCCATGATGGATATAACGTCTTATACGGTGGCGGCTACTTTCAAGGATATAATGATCATCCTCGCAAAAAGCTACGGTTCGCAATCAAGGGAAAATTTGTGACCAGCACGGCCGCCGGTCGTTACCAAATTCTTGCAAGATATTATGACGCTTACCGCGTGACTTTGAATTTGAGGGATTTTTCTCCGGCGTCACAAGACGCTATCGCCGTTCAAATGATACGAGAGCAGCGGGCTATGGCCGATGTAGAAGCCGGCCGCTTCGAGCTGGCGGTGCGAAAGTGTGCCAATATTTGGGCGTCACTGCCTGGCGCCGGATACGGTCAACACGAAAACACTATGATAGCCCTACGTGATTTCTTTGTGGGGGTGGGAGGTAAGCTTTCATGAAATGGATCGCCATAAAAAATATCTCTAGCTGGCTTTGGGAGTATAAAGCCCATATCGCCCTGGTTGTCTTTGCAATTGGGGCTTTTCTTTATCTCCAGCACCGCGAAGAAATGGCTTACACCCGCGGTGTAAATGAAACTAAGGCTAATTTTGCCGTTGCTGAACTTAATGTTAGGAAAGAAAATGCAGTGCATCTCAATAAAATCCGTCGCCTTGATGATACTGAACTTGTGCGCCGTTTCTGTGCTAGCAGCGTGTTCGACGCCCCGGTCGACGTGTGTGTCAGAAGTAATCCCCTTATCCAATAGAGTGAAACTTGATCGGGAATCCATGCAAAATATTACGGCGCACAACGAACGTGCGGCGGCTGGCAGGTAGGCGAATATGAGACGTATAGGAATGCTTGGATTTGATAACGGCTTGGGTTTGGGTTATCGGAACTCTGATAACGTTCCACCAATTACTACTCCACTACGTGTTATAGGCGTTAACCAGCGCCTCGCGAACAACAAAACAACTGTTTCGGGTGGCAGGCAATCTGGTTTCTCATATATTCCAGCCCTTATTGGACAGGATGCGAGGACATTAGTGTTGTCGTTCTGGTGGTATAATGTCGGCGGGAACGAACTGAGTGTCGGAAATATTGGTCAAATTGACGAATGCGCGGTAATAGCACCGAATGGTGCGGTGGTGCCAGTAACTTTTCCTGTGGGATCGCCTTTGCAATTGTCATCCTACACCAGTGACCTAAACTCAAACCCAATATTCGCTCAGGACTTTGGGTTGGATTATATAGGCAAAGGGGAATATTATTGGATCAAAACAAAGTTTTCTTTTCCAGCCAATGGTGCGTATCCTTATGACGTGGGTTTGCGGAATTCCTACCCTGGTGTTCAATACGGGCATTATGATTCAGCGCTCACGACACTTTCGTCGACTAACGAATCTGGTCCTTTTACTGCAACTGGATCATCTCCACAATATGCAGCCTTCGGTTACCATCCTGTTGTGTTGGGGAACCCTGTTGTAGATGCACCTTCGTTTTTCTTGTCCGGCACGTCTATCGCTGAAGGTGCAGGCGATGGGCCTAATGGAATTTATGGAGGAGGCTTTCTATCACGCGCCGTTGGTGATGCTAACGGAATTTACCCGTCCATAAATTGCGCAAGATCCTCGTCTCAATCAACACTGCTAACTGGGGGGCACAACGCAAAGCGATATATCAAGTACTGTAAATGTGCCATCGACGAGTATATGACGAACGATATTAACGGCGGAGGTGTAACGCTGGCCACAGCACAAAGTCGAGCCAACGGTCTTTGGTCGTTGTACAGAAGCAGCGGTGTTGAGAAAATTATCCGCACAGAGTTGCTATTTAGCGGAAGTTCTACAGATAATTTTCTCACATATGCAGGCCAGACGGTCAGTTCGGCATGGACGCCGCCATCTGGTGTGGCGGTTCAATTCAACGATTGGCTAGCTACGAAACTTGCGGACGGAACTATTGATGCGCTGGTTTCGATGGCAAACATGCGTGATCCAGCAGGCACGTATAAAGCCCTTGTCGACGGAATTACCCCGTTTCTCGTGACCGGGGATGGGTTACATCCTTCGCAAAATGGCCATACTTTGGCTGGATTGAATGTGAGAGGCGCAATACAAGCAATGTTTCCTTAAATCTCAAATGTGCCGCGTTTACATGTTGCGCACTGATAGTAGTCATCTGCCCATCCAGACAGCTTTTTTTCACCGCCGCAAAGCTCACACACTTTGGTGGGAGATGAAAAAATAGCTTTTATACAAGTCAAAACTTTCATGGTGGGCTGGCCGTTATACTTTCAGGATGTCTAATGTATCATCCTATAGGAAATTTTTTTAATTTTCAATAAAATGGTAGTGCTGCCGCTTGAAAAGTGATCGTCAAATCCTTAAGATTTATTCCACTAATTGCATATCAGAAATTAACCATCTGCTTTCCCAATTCTAGTTAAAGCGCGCCAACGCTTTAAACCATGAACTTCTCTCGCTTTACTGACTACGCTGGTAACCAGTAGATCCCGCATGTCCGGGACGGAGGTAATTTATCATACAATAGGAGGAGCTTCGCATGTCTGGAACTTTCCGGTTTGCCAAACCTTAATCAGTCAAAAAAGTGAGGGCACGCCTGCCAAAGGGCGCTATCCCTCTCGCTTTTTATCGATTGAAACACCATATTGAGGTTCATGTGTGCACGATTTCAATCGCCAAGAAACGCAAACCGCCTATTGGAGTGTTTTGCCTCTTCGCCCGCTTTCAATTTCGAGTATGATCCCAATCTGCCGCCTACAGGCATAACGCCCATCCTTTGCAACGACGAAAACGGCGCGCACTGGCATTTGGCGCGCTTCGGGCTCGTGCCATCGTGGGTGCGCAACCTCGAAAAGCTTCCAACTTTACACAATGCGCGGGCAGAAACTATCACTGAAAAGTCGAGCTTCAAGACTCCCTACGCAAAGCGCCGGTGCATAATTCCTTGCGAAGCTTTCTACGAGTGGCGCGAAGAGGGGGAGCGGAAGCGTAAGATGCCTTACAAATTCTCGCGAAAAGACGGCAGTCTAATCAACCTGGCAGGTATTTACAATCACACGCAGATCGAGAATGAGTGGCTTGTTTCTTTTTCGATCGTCACCACTGAATCAGAGGGGGTTGTTCGACAATACCATCACCGTGTTCCGATAATTACAGACTACGTGGATGACTGGCTGGATCCCGGACGCTCGACTGTTGAGACAATCCCAACACTGCCGGCGTCGATGTTCGAGATCACTGCGATGAATCCCTCTATGAATTCTACGGGCGTAAAGGACGTCGAGCCTTTGCGCGATTCTTATTAGATTTTTTTCATATTCTATGATAGGTTACATAATCAGAAAAATACAGGGGGCAGAAATGCAAAAATACATCAGCGGAATTTTTTTCACGAACCATGATTTTGAAACCGTCAAAAAGACGCACGGTCCAGCCGTTTATCTTCTCATTGATAGTAAAAACAGTGTGACCTATGTCGGACAGGCTAAGAACGCGCCCGACCGACTTAATCCTTGCCATGAAACCATACGCCGTGCTGTGGCAGACGATTCTAGACACACGCTTTGGGTGGCATTCAGGCAAGGTCTCGCCTTTTACTTGGATGAGGTGGAGCAGATGCTTATTGCGCAATATCAGCCACGGTACAACGTGCAACATAAATCCCGCGATTTTGTGGATTTGCTTTTCGATGATTCCCCGACCGCATCCCATCACGCTTTAGGAGCTTCAGCTGTAAGTCAGGGGCTGCTTGGGTATTATGGGACCGCCCCCTACGGCCTTGGTAGCCAGACTGGTTTCAGCCCTCCATCCAAATCCAGCGCGTTCGATAATCCCGCTCTTGATGTTTACCCCCGTCCCCAAGCCAAGCGTGCGTCCGCCAGCCTCGATGAGCTGCTGGCTGCGCTTGCCAGATAGGCGGCATGGGGCTGCTAAACGAATTGCTGGGTCGACATTGATTCAACGCCGGCAGGTGGATTGTAGGCGATCTTTTCTAGCCATTTCTTCTTGGTTTCCAAGTTGTGGCCGCGGCCGTATTTCGGTCGGTTTGTCTCGTGTCCCATCAATGAGTCTATCACTTCTTCCGGGGCGCCGGCATCCCGTAACCTGTCTTTGAATGTGTGGCGAAGACTGTACAGGCTATGCTGCGGCGTTGGAAGCAAATCCCGTGTCGTAAGGTATTTGTTGATTGCCGCGGATGCGCTGTCGGCGGTGGCATAGCGTTGGAAGCCATCGGGCATTTTCTTGAAGGCAAAGAGCGCAGCGCCTACTAAAGGTATTTGACGTTCACTATGCTCTGTTTTTAATTCGCGATCGATAGAAGGCCGGATCCAAATGAATGGTATGTCGGCGTCCAGGAAGATGTCTTTGGGGGTTAGCGCCACAAGCTCGGATGGTCGCGCGCCCAGATCAGCCATTGCATAGATGAGATATTTACAATCATCATTCAAAGTCGGCAGAGCCCCGGGCGCCAAAATTACATTCTGTACATATTTTGCATCAAAAGGCGGCCGTGAGTTTGTGGAGCGCTTGAAGTTGGTCTTCGCAAAAGGCTTCGTAAAATCCAGTTCCATGCCTGCATGGTCAGCAACAGTCTGCAGGATATCTCTAGCAATCCGTATCTGTTTGTTTGCTGTGTCGGTCGAGCGCTCGCGCTTGGCAATTTTTTGCGCCCAATATTCCTTAAGTATCATCACATCTTTTCTGTCTATTTTGGCGATCGGCTTATCACCGACGATGCGCAAAAAGTTCTTCATGACAGTGGTTCTTAAAGTCTTCCATCGGTGTATTTGTTGATCGGATTTCTTGGTAAGCCTATCCACGCAAAGCGGCCAATATTTATCTAGGCACTCACTGATCAAGAGCTCGGGTTGATCCACACCGCCAAGGATGCCTGCGACCATTTCTGGGTTCTGGTTTGATTGCACCAGGAGCACGCGGTCGACAATCTCTTGTATTGGCGATTTTGCAATGTCGGCTGCATACTTATAATTAAAGCCATGCGCCCGCGCGATTGCTACAGCCTGCTTGTAGCTTTGCTCCTCATAAGTGGATCCCGTCACTATCAGTGATCGCCAATATTCCTCGATCTGTTCATTATAGATATCCGCCTTTCGTTTGGCGGCTCGCACGTCATTCGTTTTAAGGGATATGCATACCGTCTCGCGATTGTCGTATGAAGCCACCTCTGAAGGAACGCGTCGACGGTAATAATAGCGCCCGTTGCGATTGTGCAGGTAATCGCTCATGCTAAAATGCCAAGGTGGTACAGTTTGTGTATCATTTTGTGTGACATTTTTAAAGCACACGCATAAGGCTTTATGCAATAGATAAAGTTAAGCTATTGTTTTCGAATGATATTTGATTGGGTTTTTAAATAATAGCGGGATTTTTGTGGTGCCCAGGGACGGAATCGAACCGCCGACACAGGGATTTTCAATCCCTTGCTCTACCGACTGAGCTACCTGGGCAACAGAGGGTTGGTCTCGGTAAGGGCTTCTTATAGAAGAAAGAAAACCGCCTGTCCACCCCCAATTTTGCATGTTATTGGGCGTTCAAACTCTCAACATTATCAAGGCGTTCGGAGAGGGGCGGCGTCCGGCGTTTGCGCGTGATTTCCAGCAGTCCCAAGCCTGTGAGGCCATGGATTTGCACCGTGCAGGGATCGGTGTCGAAAATCGGACCCAGCGCCTTCTGGAAGGAAATCTGGTCGTCTTTTTTCGAAAATTTCAGGAAATCTATCATGATAATACCGCCGATATTGCGAAGGCGTATCTGGCGGGCGATTTCGGTCGCAGCCTCGATGTTGATGTCCATGTTCGAGCGGTCGTCGCCGCCGCGGTTTACATCTATGGCGGTGAGCGCTGCGGTTTCCTGAATGATAAGGCTGCCGCCGCTACGGAGAAGCGCGTATTCCTGAAACAGATCTTCTATGTCTCCTAACAGGCCGCGGTAGTCGAAGAGCGCGAGTTCGGCCTGCGGGTCTTCCAGTTCGACGGGCGTGATTTTCGGCACGAGGTCGGGCCCGAATATTTCGCACCATTGTTCGATCTGGCGGAAGCGGTCCATCGTGACGATCTCGATGCGTTCGATGTTATGTCCGGCCTGATCGCCTATGGTGCGCTGGAAAGAATCCGCACCCTGCATGAGCAGGGCGGGCTTCTCGCCCTGGAATGTCGGTTGCAGTTTTTCCCACATGCCTTCAAGGATCTTCGCCTCGCGCAGCAGGATATCCATCTGCGTGTCTTCGGCCGCGGCGCGGAGGATAATACCCTTGAGCGGTTCGAACCCTTTGAGCATCTCCATCATCTGTTCGCGCAGTTTTTTATTGCGGATGCGGGATGAAACCTTGTTGCCGTCGAGGAACGGGGCGTAAATCAGAAAGCGGCCGGGCAGGGTGATGTCCATGCTCACCTTCGGCACTTTTTCCTCGCGGATGAATTCGAAATCATATTCGTGGCGGAGATAACCGCTCTTGGCCTGCACCGCGATCATCTGTCCGGGGCGCAGAACCTTGCCGATGGCCTGATCGCCGCCTTTGACGATATTGCCGCCGGCATCGACATGCCGGACATCGGCGTTGTGCAATATGCCTTCATTGTCGCCATCTAACTGCACAAAGGCTGCATCCATAGCCTTGTCGATGCGAATGACCTTGGCCCAGTAAATGGCGCCCCATCGCACATCCTCGGCGCCGGGATCGACTTCAAGTCCCTGCAGGCGCCCGGCCTCGGTGGCCGCCACCCACAATCCGCCGTCCAGTTCTTCGACCATAATGTCCAAGGTTTAGTCCTTTTTAAATCCAGCCGCGTTCAGCAGATTGACCGTATCATAAAGCGAAAGGCCGATCACGTTGCTATATGAACCCGAAAGGAATTTCACATAGGTGGAAGCGAGGCCCTGAATCGCATACGCACCCGCTTTTCCTTCCCACTCGTTGCTTTCAATATAGGCCGCGATATCGGCATCGGAAAGTCTGCGAAAGGAAACGGAAGTTTCGACGAGTTTCGTACGCGGCTTGCCATCCGTGCCGATGACGCAAATGCCGCCATAGACTTTGTGGCGGCGGCCCGAGAGGATTTTCAAAATACGTTCCGCGTCTTTCGCGTCGACCGGTTTGTCGAGAACGCGCCTTCCTGCGGCCACAACCGTGTCTGCGGCAAGCACGATGGCATCTTTGTTTGCATCGTGAATCTTTGCGGCTTTTTCCTGCGCAAGGCGCAGCGCGAACGAGCGGGGCAGCTCATTCTTGTGCAAAGTTTCATCGATGTCTGCGGGAATAACTTTGTCGGGTGTGATCCCGATCTGGCTCAGGAGTTCGAGGCGCCGCGGTGAGGCGGAGGCTAAGATCAGCTTATTTTTCACGGAAAATAATGCGGCCTTTGGTCAGGTCGTATGGCGTCATTTCAACAACAACCGTGTCGCCTTCCAGAACACGGATGCGGTTTTTGCGCATCTTGCCGGCTGTGTGCGCCAGAACGATGTGATCGTTTTCCAGCTTCACGCGGAACATCGCGTTGGGCAGAACTTCGGTTACCGTTCCTTTGAATTCGATCAGATCTTCTTTGGCCATAAATCTCTTAAAACCCTGAGTTTCCTTGCTGTGGAAGACGTTATAGTCCCGCACAGGACATATTGCAAACCAGAATCGGCACTTTATCCTTGTAATCAAGGGGAAAGTTTGATAATTATGACAATATATTTTAACAAGGGGAGTATATCATGAGTGGTCCATTCACACCGCAGACATCAAAACCGATCATTGATGCGTCTTTCTTTAGCGCCGCGCGCGCGAACAAGGACGTAACCTTTAAAGGCCATGACGACAACGGCACCCAGGTTGCAAAGATCAATGCCTTTCAAGAACGCTTTAAATTCGAAGAAGCCATCAAGGCCGACATGGAAGCAGAGCATTTTGCCGGTGTGCAGGGCCACACTCTGACATTCTGATTATCCGCGCCACAACCGCGCCTGATCCATGTGCAACACGCAGATCAGGGTGAAGAAACGCCGCGCGGTTTCGTGGTCCATCTCTATCTTGTCTTTCAGGCGGTCGATCATCAGGTCGGCCGCTTCGTTGTGGAGCCCTCTGCGCGCCATGTCGATCGGTTCCAGCTTTTGCTGGTTTCCTTCCATGCGGGCGCGCTCATAGCTTTCGATCATCATGAAATAATCCTTGATGATGGAACGGTACGGGGACAGCGAAAGCACGAGATGCGGGCGTTCAACGCCGTGTTCGTCGGACGCCTTTAAAACCAGTTGTTTGTTATAGATCGAAAGATCGATGTGATAGGGCGGATGGTTGTCGCTGTGAAAAGCGAAATGCCCGCCGCTGCACAAATCCGCAATCGCCCTGTCCTGTTCGTTCGCCATGGCGGCGGGCTTTATACCATCGGGATAGTGCAGCGTGATGGATTTGATCGCCGATGTCATGCCTTCACGCACGCGCGGAATTTGCCGATCCATTCCTGCATGATATCGGGCATGGTTTTCATGGCTGTGCGGTTGACGATCAAACGCGAAGACACTTCCATGATGGTTTCGACTTCGACCAGGTTGTTGGCCTTTAATGTGCCGCCGCTCGAAACAAGGTCGACGATGCGGCGCGCAAGACCCAGACAGGGAGCGATTTCCATCGCACCGTTCAGCTTGATGCATTCCGTCTGCACGCCGCGGGCGGCAAAATGTTTCTTGGTCAGGTTTGGATATTTCGTCGCGACACGTATGTGGCTCCACTGGCGCGGATTGTCCTTTGTCGCCTCGTCCGCATGCATGGCAACCGACAGCCGGCATGCGCCGATCTTGAGGTCGACGGGCGCGTAAAGCTCGGGATAATCGAATTCTTCCAACACGTCCGATCCGGCAACGCCGAGATGCGCCGCGCCGAACGCGGTGAAGGTTGCGACATCGAAAGAACGCACGCGGATAATCTCAAGGTTCGGCATATTGGTCTTGAACTGCAACAGGCGCGATTTGTCGTCATAGAACGCATCTTCCGGCTTGATGCCTGTGCCGTCGAGAAACGGCTGCAGCTCGTCAAGAATGCGGCCCTTGGGAAGGGCGAGAATAAGTTTTTGTTGCGATGTCATAGCTGTAGCGGTTGTAAGGGGTCGTGTCTGTAAAATCAAGATTTTACAAGATGCAGATGGGGCGGTTGCGGGCTATGCGGCGGTTCCGGCTGGGGGGCGTGTGCGTTCCAGATATGTTGATAGACTTCTTTTATGTTTTCGAGGATTTCCAGACTGATAGCAGGCCTTTCCTGAATAAAAGCAGGCACGGCGGAAAGGCATTCGCTTTGAAGGGCATAAAGCGCGACAATATCGTCCTGCCCGTTGCTGTAATCCTGCAGGACAGATTTGATCACGCACAATGTTTCACTGTGTGCGACAAATGCTCCTTCCGATGTAGCGGGCGTTTCCGGCTCTGCGCAATTTATATAGCTGCAGGCTTCGAGTGCGATGATGGTTGCGCGTTCCTGCAGTGTAGCATCGATAGAGGCCAGATTGCGGAAGAATGATTCATGGTAATCCTCGCCGTCCGGGTCCAGCTTGTCGCCGCATATGGCTGCAACGATTACAGCGTCCCTGTCATATTCTGCGTTTTGGAAGAAATCCGGCGCGAAACGGCGCAAATTATCGATAGGATATTCCAATGCCAGAATGGTCTGCTCGACGGCGGCGGTTCTATGGCCTGTCACGCTTTTGGCATCGAAACGCATGCCGCCAGCTTCATAATTGTAGAAAGACTGAACGGCCGCGCACAAAACCTTGTCTTCATGCTGGATGCCGAAATGATCGAGCACCGCCTGCACGTTAAATCCGTTCAACGAAATGATGTCTTCCTGTCTGGTCGCCATGGGTAAGGACCATAGGCCATCCACAGGCTTAAAGCAATATAATTATGGAAAAATAGAGATTCCTTTAAGGATTGTCCATTCTTGGCACCAGCGTCAGCACCGGGCGCGGCCTTACGGGCGGGGCGGGGAGGAGAAGCATGGGCTTGGGCGGTGCCAGATACACTGACAGTTCCTGCTCCGTATAATCGATGAATTTCAAAAGATGCTGGCCGATATCCGTGTCGGGACGGGCAAAGGCACGCATGTTGGGAAGATCGACGTTCACGATTTCGCGGATTTCATCGATCTCGTAATCGTCCCGGCGCTGCTCGTGTTCGCGCAGGCTTTCCAGCGCGTTGACATGCGCGAGAAAAAGGCTTTCGGGCGGATATTGGTTTTCCTGACCGCGTGTGATGCCGGATTCAAAGGAACACGCGTCTTCCCAGAACGTACAGGCCATCTTTGCTGTTTCGTCGCTGAAACCATCATTGCGATGGGGTATTTCGTCGGTACCCCCATCCATCTCTTCGAGTTTTGCGTAATCGACTTCGTTGACGTGGTTGACGTATTCGTCGCAGATAACCGCAAGCGAGAGCGCTTCTTCATCGAAAGGGCTGCCAAGGAAAAAATCCTCGCAGAAGCCGCGGTACACATCATACCGGAATTCTATTTTCTCGATGGTGATGTTGGCGACTTCCTTGAGGCCATCGCGGTCCTTTGCGGGTATCTCTTCTTTCATGACGCGGAACATGTAATGCATGGCCGCACGGTCATGCGTGTTATGCGGGGCCACACCGAAATGGCGGCTTACTTGCTCGCCATTGAATTCATGCATCAGGAAAAGATTACCAGCCATACTCTACTCTAGAAAAGATGTTTAACGTTCGGAAACCCTCTCAATATCCGCGCCCACGGCCGTGAGCTTGCCGACAATGTCTTCATAGCCACGCTCGAGGTGATAGATGCGGTTGACGATCGTCTCGCCTTCGGCGGCAAGGCCGGCGAGAACAAGCGCGACGGATGCGCGAAGATCGGTTGCCATCACTTCCGCGCCTTTCAGTTTTTCGACGCCGCGCACGATGGCGGAATTGCCTTGCACGGTGATATCTGCGCCCATGCGGCACAACTCAGGCACGTGCATGAAACGGTTTTCGAAAATGGTTTCTGTGACCATGCCCGCGCCCTTGCACATCGTCATCATCGCCATGAACTGCGCTTGCAGGTCTGTCGGGAAGCCTGGGAAAGGCTCGGTCATAATGTCGATGCCTTTCAGGTTGCTGCCGTTGCGGTAGACGAACACATCATAGCCGTCCTGTCTGATTTCCATGCCAGCGCCTATGAGCGGCCCCACAAGCGCGGAGAGCAAATCAAGGCGCGTGTTTTTCAGACGCACTTCACCGCCGGTCAAACCGACCGCGCACATATAGGTGCCGGTCTCGATACGGTCGGGAATACAGCTGTGGGTGACGCCGTTCAGCGATGTTACGCCCTGAATGCGGATTTCTGATGTGCCAAGGCCTTCGATTTTTGCGCCCATGGCGATCAGCGCGTTGCCCTGATCGACGATTTCCGGCTCACGCGCGGCGTTGGAAAGAATGGTCTCACCCTGCGCCAGCGTTGCCGCCATCATGATGTTTTCCGTCGCGCCCACGGACACGAACGGGAACGTAATATGCGCGCCTTTCAAACCTTTCGGCGCGCGGGCCTTGATGTATCCGCCGTCGAGTTCGATCTGCGCGCCCATGGCTTCGAAGCCTTTGAGGTGCAGGTCGACAGGTCGTGTGCCGATGGCGCATCCGCCCGGCATGGAAATATCCGCCTGGCCTTCACGGGCGAGCAACGGGCCTAGCACGAGAACGCTTGCACGCATCTTGCGCACGAGGTCGTACGGCGCGACATGGGTTTTGATCTTTGGTGTTTTCAGCATCGCAACGCCATCGCTGCGCAGCGCCACCGTCATGCCGAGATAGTCGAGAAGTTCCGCCAGTGTGCGAACATCACCGAGTGCGATCGGCATGTTCTGGAACTGGATTGCCTGATCGGTGAGCAGCGCCGCGCACATATGTTTAAGCGCAGCATTCTTTGCACCAGAGATTCTGATATCGCCTTTCAGGCGGTTGCCGCCGCGCACGCGCAGTGCGTTCAGGTTCGATGGTTTGACTTCGCCATGGATGATCTCGATGACCTGTCCTTCGGCGTTGGTTTGTTTTTCGCTGCTGGAAATGATTTCCTCGGTAATCTTGGCTTGGTTCATTATTGTGCGTCTTTCATTCTTGGCAACGTAACGCCGCGCTGGCCCATATATTTGCCTGCACGATCGGCATAGGAAACTTCGCACTTGTCCGAGCCCTTGAAGAACAGGAACTGTGCGACACCTTCGTTGGCGTACACTTTCGCCGGTAGCGGCGTGGTGTTGGAAATCTCCAGTGTCACATGCCCTTCCCAGCCCGGCTCCAGCGGCGTCACGTTGACGATCAGCCCGCAACGCGCGTAGGTGGATTTTCCGAGGCAGATGACCAGAACATCTTTCGGAATGCGGAAATATTCGACGGAGCGCGTCAGCACGAAAGAATTCGGCGGGATGATGCAGACATCGACGTCGCGGTCGACGAAGCTTTTCTCGGAGAAATTTTTGGGATCGACAATCGCATTGTCGACATTCGTGAAAATTTTGAATTCGGATGAGCAGCGCGCATCGTAACCGTACGAAGACAGGCCATAGGAAATAACGCCGTCATGGTTTTGTTTTTCGACGAACGGGTCGATCATGCCTTCGTTCAGCGAAAGATCGCGGATCTGGTGATCTGCCAGAATGCCGGGGAGCATTTTCGCGGCCATGGCGGCGCGCACTTCGTCGTCATTCGCTGTCTTCAGGTTTTGCATCTTTTCCCCCTTTGGCGGCCTTCACGGCTTCGCTTTCCTTGCGGCGTTTCAAATTGGCGCGCAGCGCTTCCGCCCGCTTGGCGGCCTTGATCTCCGCGAGCTTGCGCCCGTGTTCGGTCAGGTTGTTGCCCATGAATCTGCCTATTGTCGTAAAAACAGGGTGACTATAGGACATCACGCCCCTGTAAGAAAAGGGGTTTAACGGGGTTTTCCGCCGTTTTTAGGGCCGCTTGTTGGCAGGGTTGTGGCGGATTTGTCACGGTATCCCGAAAGCTGCCATATAGAGCCGCCGGCTGACGGAACCGAATGGCCTCCGGCCAGTTATTGTTTCAGTTCCGTAACCATCCTGTAACTTTTTTGGAGATTCCCATGAAGAAATACGCCCTTTTGACCGCTGCAGCCCTGATCGCGCTGACCGGCACGGCCCAAGCACAATATGAACAGCAAGCCACATACAAGGAAGAAGGCAAGATCAGCCCGCTCTCCGGCGTCTATGTTGGTGGTTACGGCGGCTACAGCTGGACGGATGCCGATTTTGACGGTGGCGGCAGCGCGGATCTGGATGGCGCGGATTACGGTGTTTTTGCCGGCTATTCGCTGGACACGCTCCTCGACAGCACGATCGGCCTTGGCATCAACGGTTCGCTGGAAGGCTTTTACGGCTGGTCCGATCAGGATGACGGCGGCATAGAAAAAGACAATGAATGGGGTATCAACTTCCGTCCCGGCCTGTCCTTTGTCGATGACTATACATTCGGCTTTAAACCATACGGTATCATCGGTTACCGCAGCGCCGAATTCGAAGCCGGCGGTGAATCCGAATGGCACGACGGTTTTGAACTGGGTCTTGGAACCGAGCTCATGGCGTTCAGTGATTTCGGCGTTCGTCTCGATTACAGCCACGTCTGGTATGAAGACAAAAACGGTGTCGACCCCGACGAAGACAATCTGCGCCTCGGTGTGGCCTACCACTTCTAAGATACTGGAAATAATACGGAAGCAGGGCCTCAGGGCCCTGTTTTTTTAAAGATTTTCGGGGATGACAGGCCGGATTTTTTATTGTAGGTTCGCCCGCATCTTATCGGCCTGCTGTTGTAGCTCAGTGGTAGAGCACTCCCTTGGTAAGGGAGAGGTCGGGAGTTCAATCCTCCTCAACAGCACCATTCTCCAGAAAATTATTGCACGAATTCAGGCTGTCGCGGTGCCGGTGTGCTTGCCGGGGCAGGCGTTTCAGGTGTTGCATACTGGCTTAAACGCGCGACCGATTGGCTGAACGCTTCCGAAATCCGTTTTTCCTCAGGGTTTGTCGGTGGAGATCGCTCCAGCGCGCGTAGCATGGCATCCGTTGTCGAGGCATTGAGGCGCATGCCTTCCAGTGCTGTGTTGGGTTCGGGGCTGTCGCCGCGGGCTGCAACTTCCCACTGACTTCTTAACGAACGGTCGTACATCCCGTGGCCGGTCGCCGACGAGATGGTTGCGAGCACACGCCCTTCGGGTGAGGCCGCGCCGAGCGATCTGTTGAGCGCGTTCCGCTGGTCGTATTCCGCGCCGATGGCGTGCAATGTTTGAAGAGAAGCGGATTTCAATTGGGCCGGAGTCATGGCGAGCGCGCGTTCTATAGCGTCGTGGCATTCCACTCCGTAATCGGAAAGCGCGGGCACGCCGCGCTGAAGACCATACACAAGACGCAGGTCCGCCTCGTTGCGCCACATGGCACGCGATTCCGGATGGTCGCGCAGCATGGTCGCCGCCGCGACAAAATCCGATCCCGGTTCTTCAAGGTCTAGTGTAGCGTGCGCGATTTCATGGCGGCGCACTTTCTCCCTTGCGAATTCATCGTGACGTCCCATATTTGCGGTGACATCTCTTTGCAAGACGTCTTCCACTTCGGCGGACTGGCTAATCGAGCGGCCATCTGTCATCACAAGACCACGTGCGAACAAACCGCCGCCGCCAGACGCTGCGAGCACCGGTTCTCTTGCCGCCATATCCATGAAATCATTGTATTGGATTATCACGTCCTGAGATGCGCCCGCAGTGCGCAAATGTTCGCCCACAGTATTGCGTATGCGCGTCTGGTCCGTGGCGCTGGTTGTGGAATACGCCGCAAGATCGAGATGAACGTAATTTTTACCGGGTTCGGCGTTGTTGTTTCTGCGCACGATGGTGAGGGCGCTGCCGTTGCCTTCGGCGCGCATGAATTCCTGGAATGCCTTGAAATCCGGTTGTCCCATGCCTTTAAAGTATACAAATTTGGTGAAGGAATTCTCAAATCGGCTTGCGGCCAATCTTTACGGTTTTTTAACCGCTTTTAGAGACCGAGCGATGTTTCAAGATGATGGCGGGCAACGCCAAGATATTCTTTTGCGGCTTTGAATTCGGAAAGCGCATCTTTTCTGGGTTTTCCGGTCTTTTTGGCCACAATCATAACGTTTTTCGGCGTGTGGGCGTCCGATATGAATTCGAACAGTTTTACCGTGTATCCGGCGTTTTCGAGGAGAAGGCCGCGCATCGCATCCGTCGCCATTTCCGCCTGACGCTCCAGCAGCGTGCCGTACTTTGTCATGAATTCCAGATCGTTTTTCTTTTTTCCGGCCTCCATTTCGCGGCGGATCTGTTTGTGACAGCACGGCGCGACAACGATCAAAGACGATCCAGCCTTTATGCCTTTGGCGATGGCATCGTCGGTTGCCGTATCGCATGCATGCAGCGCGATGAGCAGATCTGTGTCCGTGGCATCGAACGCCTCGATCGTGCCTTGCACGAAAGACAGTGTATCCATGTTTGATTTGTTTGCTATGTCGTTGCACAGATCGACAAGGTCCTTGCGGTATTCAACGCCCTTGGTGTTTGTCCTTATGTCTTGGCCGTTTAAATAATCATGCAACGCAAAGGTGAGATATCCTTTACCCGATCCCATATCGACGATATTCCTGATACGGCCCTCGGGCATGTCTTTTACGAGCCCGCCGACAATCTCGATATATTTGTCGATCTGGCGGTATTTGTCCTGTGCGTTTTTGAGCACGCCGCCTTTCTGGTCCGTTATGCCCAGAAGATGGAGATAGGATTTTCCTTCCGTCGCCACGAGGCGTTTTTTCGCCACGTCATGATCGGCCGCAGGGGTTTCCGTCTGGCTGGCTTTCGATTTTTTCAGCGATGGATAGGATAGATCAAACGCGGTGGTCAGCAACGTTCCCGCTTTGAATCCATTGTTAAGATAGCTTGAGAGAATATCCGATGCTTCGGCGAGATCGTAATTCTTCGTTATATCGCGTGTTTTATAGGTATAGGTGAATGAAAATTTCTCCGCGCGCTTGATGATAACCTTGCGCACTGTGATCTTCTTCAAATCGGTTTCGGCGCCTTTGTAATCATTCAAATTCAAACGCACGAAAGTGCCGTTTCCGGCACTTTGTGTGTATGCATCTATAAAGTTTCCAATGTCGCCCATGCGGCCTTATACAATATTTATGGCGGCTTGTCGCTTAGCAATCCGTCTGGCCCATCGGGCACAGCGGGTTGTAGGATTTGCGCGAAGGCATTTCCATCGGCTTGTATTTCGGCGGTTCCGGTTCTTTCACCGGCTTTGGCGGGCGTGGTTCTACAGGCGGGTGGTGCCCATGGTCGTCATCATCATCGTCGTGGTGATGGTGCGGCGGGAGCCAGCGGTCGCGATCCTTGTAGAAATATTTTGTGCGGTAATACTGGCTCCAGTAATTGCGTGGGTTGAAGGTGATGATCTTCAGGCCGTCCCCGTTGCGCTGGATGATGGTAAGGCTGTTGCCTTGGTAGCTTGTTCCGAGATAATGGGCATAGACCCATCCGTGCTCGCCATTGTTTGTTTCCACCTCGCACCATTGGTGTCCGTCGAGGCAGCCGAGAAGTTCAACCCGTTCTCCGGATTTCAGTATATCCACTACCGGATACCCACCATCGGGTCCCGCGCGCAGATTTACCTTCGCCACCGCATAGGCCTCCGCCGCATGGGCATGCGGAGCCACGAGCATCAAAAACAGGAAAAATGAAAACAATCGGGTCATGCCGGCATCCTTGTATACAGTATATACGGCTCTGCGCAGGAAACCATTCCTTTGGTGCAAAGGCCGGTCTGTAAAAAAATAACGGCCCCGAAGGGCCGCCTTTTTAAACGCCGTTAACCACGATTCACGCGGCGGCTCTGCCGGTCGCGCACTGCACGATTTCGCTGGTTTGGTTTTTGTTGTCATTGCTGCGTATGATCCGTCCGAACGTCAGCACGCCGCAAATATCTCCGTCCATGGTTTGCACTACAAGACGGCTCACCGCATTGTCGTTCATTTTCTGTGCGGCTTCTTCCAGGCTTTCTTTTTCGCCGCAGGCGCAAACACTCTCGGTCATGCAATCGCGCACCTTGATTTCTTGTGGATCGTGACCGTCCGCAATACACCGTATGACAATGTCGCGGTCCGTGATAACGCCTTGCGGTTTGTTATCCTCGCCAACAGGCAAAAAACCGCATCCTTCTTCTTTCATCATTCTTGCGGCCTCGGCTAGGGTTGCCATCGGGCTTACCATTACGGTATGCGCTTCCATTAAATCTTTTACTTTGGTTGCCATGATATCCTCCTTGAGGTGTGGGTGGGTATAAGGCCAACCTGACGCAGCGCTTACAGGTTCCGGCTATAAAAAAAGCGGCCCGAAGGCCGCTTGTTCTATTTGTTTGGACCGTCCTTGCTTGGTGGGAGCGGCGGCAACGGGGCCGGCACATAGGGCGGTGGGCAATCGATCGGGGACTTCAGCAGTTCCGGCCATTTCTCGACCCAGCCGCGCTGATGGTCCGCATCCTGCACAACGGTGTAGCGCACGCACTCGGACGGGCCCATGGCCTGACGGTAGGAATGGTATACGGAAGCGGGCGTTATTTCATCGCCCACACCGATAAAGTGGTGCTGCGGCGTTTCGGCGAGCTTCGGTGCTATCTGTATGGCGCGCAGGCTGTCGGCGTCTATTTCCTGTCCGGTCTTGGCGAGCACCTCATCCGGGTTCAGGTTTCCGGCCACAGTGCGCAGGCTGGCGATATCCGTGCGGGAAGCCGCGACGGCCGCCGCTATGTTGGCGCCACCGTCATAACCGATCAGGTTGAATTCGGAAATGTCGTATCGCGTTTTGATCTCATCGATCGCCTCGTTGTAGGCGGCCAGGACTTCTGGGGAGAAGCGGCGCGTGCTCCAGAATTTGTCGGAGCATTTTTCTACGTCCGGCGATTCCCGGAACATGCAGGGACGCGAGATATAGACGAGATTGTCTGCATTGTCGCGGCTGGCAAGATGCAGGCCGACCGGATTGTCCGGCGTCGGGTCTTCGCTGATATTGCGGTTCAGGTAGGTCGACTGGCCATCGCCCTCGATATAGAGGTTGGCCGGCGCGTGGGCCTGGTGCATGCGCTCCCACAACTGGAAATCCATCCCGCCGGTTTCGAGGCGACGCTCCACCATAAAGGCGGGGCGGGCGATACGCTCGGCGGTGATCTCGTCATATTCGTTGTCGAGGCTGGCGCAAGCGGCAGGAACGAGAATGGCTGCGAGCAGGGTTGCCGCGGCGATCGATTTGAGCAGAGATTTTTTCATGGTGTCTATCCGGATCGGAAAGGGGGAATCAGTAATGTCCCGAATAGTTTAGGCTGAAAATCCGGCTTTGGCCATGGGTAAAACGCCTAAAAAGGGCGGGGGTGCCAGCCATTCCGCCATTCTTCCATGGGTACGGCATAGGCCGGACGGCCATTGTCCTCGTACCAGGAATCTATGGCGTATTGTTTGCCTGTTTTTGTTTCGGTTACCACGGCGGTCTGGTGCATCCATCCGCGCCCGGAAATCAGCGGGTATCGCACCTGCGGCTGTTCAATCTCGTGGAAGCGTATCAACCCGGCCTCCTTGAGCAGCAAAAGATAAACCATCGTGTTTGTGCTTTCATCCACACAGTCGAGCTGGCCCTCCCCCGTCTGGAGGAATGTGCCTTCGCGGTCATTCTCCGTGCCTGTAATCGGGCCCACCACGCGCTCGAATGCGCCTATGGTTTTGACAATCTTTTCACGCTCTTGCTCGGCGCTCTTCGCCTTTTTGCCGAATTCTTTTTCAATGCGGTCCCAATCATATTGATTGAGTTCGACCTTCTTGACCTTGGCGCAATCGTAATTCTGGCAATGCGGGAAGCTTTTCATGCTGACGGGGGGAAGGTTCTTGCTTATCATGTAAGAGGGCATGTCGGCGTAAAGCTGGTCGGCACAGCCGCATAGTAACAGGGGGATCAAAAGCAGAAATCGTTTCATCGTATGGTCAGGATAACGGGCGTGTGATCGGACGGGGAATCTTCGCCGCGCGGTTCCTTGTCGATGGTGCAGGAAACCAGCCTGTCGGTGACAACCGGAGAGAGAAGGAAGTGGTCAATGCGAATTCCAAAATCTTTTTGCCAGCATCCGGCCTGATAATCCCAGAATGTGTATTGATGATCCTTTTGATTCAATGCTCTGAAAGCATCGGTTAGACCAAGATTTAAAAGTTTGCGGAAAGCGGCCCGTGTTTCGATACGGAACAGCGCGTCATTCTCCCAAGCCTTGGGATCCCAGCAATCCCGCGCTTCCGGTATGACGTTGAAATCTCCGGTGATCAAAAACGGCACGTCGTTCGCACGCAATTCAGACAGGCGTTGATAAAGACGTTCCATCCATTTGAGTTTATAATCGAATTTTTCTCCGGGCCACGGATTGCCGTTCGGAAGATAGATATTGATGACCCGGACACCGTTCGTTTCTATTTCAAGATAGCGCGCCTGCTCGTCCGCATCGTCGCCGGGCAATTTATCAAGCACCGTTTCGAAAGCATGGGGCGATAGAACGGCAACGCCGTTATACGCCTTTTGTCCGAGAGCCTTGATGGTCAGGTTTGGAAATGCGTCCACCGGAAATTCCAGCCCCTTCAATTCCTGAAGGCACAAAATATCCGGCTGCTGGCGTTCGATCCAGCGTTGCACATGGGCGGTGCGCGCCTTGATCGAATTGACGTTCCATGTGGCGATTTTCATGCAGTTGTTAAGCCTTTATTATCAATCCCCGCTTGTTGCGATTTTTTAAGGGAACTCCCAAGCGGAAGATCTGGTTGGAGGCTCATCATACAATGAAGGAGACCTCCAATGAAAGCCCTCGTCTGGCATGGCCGTTATAAGATGCAATGCGACAATGTTCCTGATCCAACCATCCAGGAACCTACGGATATGATCATAAAGGTCACGAGCACCGCCATCTGCGGGTCCGACCTTCACCTTTATGACTCCTATGCCGTTGAGATGGAAAAAGGCGACATTCTAGGCCATGAATTCATGGGCGAAGTCGTGGCTGTCGGATCGGAAGTCAAAAAACACAAGGTTGGCGACCGGGTGGTCGTTCCTTTTGTGATCGCTTGTGGTGAATGTTTTTATTGCCAGCAAAAACTTTCCTCATTTTGTGAAAACACCAACCCCGATGCCGAAAAGCAGGAAAAGCTGATGGGGCACCACACATCCGGTTTATACGGCTATACACATTTGCTTGGCGGTTATGCGGGCGGGCAGGCGGAATATGTGCGTGTCGTGAACGCGGATTTCGGCCCGACCAAAGTGCCCGATGGCATTTCGGATGAAAGGGCTCTTTTCCTGTCCGATATCTTTCCGACAGGTTGGATGGCGGCGAAAAACTGCGATATCAAGCCGGGCGACACGGTCGCTGTCTGGGGCTGTGGTCCCGTCGGCCAGATGTGCATCCAGAGCGCATGGCTGCAAGGCGCGGGCAAGGTGGTGGCGTTCGACCATGTGCCGGAACGTCTTGAAATGGCCCGCACTATGGGCAAGGCCGAAGTTTTCAACTTCATGGAATGCGATGTATACGACGAGTTAAACAAGATCACCGGTGGTCGTGGTCCGGATTCCGTGATCGACGCCGTGGGCGCCGAAGCGCATGGTCTGGGCAGTTTCGATGCTGTGATGGACCGCGCGAAAGCCGGCGTGGGTATGGCCACAGATCGCCCGCACGTACTGCGTGACATCATAAAATGTGTGCGTCCGGGCGGAAACGTTTCCGTGCCGGGAGTGTATTTCGGCTATGTCGACAAATTCCCGATGGGTAGCATCGTAAACAAAGGTCTGACAATGCGTTCCGGCCAGACTCATGTACAAAAATACATGGACGAACTGATGGACCTGATTGCCAACGACAAGTTCGATCCTTCTTTCATCATCACGCACCGCGCGCGGTTGGAAGATGGTCCAGATCTTTATGAAACATTCAAGGAAAAGAAAGACGGATGCATCAAGGTCGTTATGCACCCGCATGACACATTGCTAGCAGCGGAATAAGGAGAAAAAATGGCTACCACAGCAAGACCTCTGGCACTAGTTACCGGCGCATCGAGCGGTATCGGATTCGAGTTCGCGAAACTTCTGGCAGAAAAGGGGTATGACCTCATTGTCGCGGCAGAAGATCGAAACATCAAAAACACCGCCGCCGTTTTACGTGCGCAAGGCGTAAACATTATCGATGTGCAAACAGATTTGCGCAAATACGAAGGCGTGGAACAGCTTTATGCCGTCATCGAATCCAATGTCCAACCCATCGATGTCGCAATTCTTAACGCAGGTATCGGCATTGGCGGTGCCTTTTCCGATAACCCCCTGCAGGCAGAACTCGATATCATTGCACTCAACGTGACATCGACGGTGCACCTTGCCAAACGCCTGATCAATGACATGGGCGTGCGTAAAAGCGGTAAAATTCTTTTCACAGCCTCGGTCGTCTCCGAAGCGCCGGCGCCGTTTCAGGCGGTATACAGCGCATCCAAGGCGTTTGTGCTTAATTTCGCCGAAGCGATCCGCAGTGAGTTGAAGGACAGCGGCATTACCATCACCGCGCTAATGCCCGGTGCCACGGATACGAATTTCTTCGAGCGCGCGGGCCTGCAGGATACCAAGATTGGTCAGAGCAAGAAAGACGATCCGGGCGATGTTGCCCGCGATGGATTCGAGGCATTGATGCGCGGCGATGACAAGGTTATCGCCCATTCGATGAAAAGCAAAATGCAGGGCGTTATGGGCAAGTTGCTTCCCGATAAAGTCAATGCCGGCACAATGCGCGGCATGAACGAACCCGGCTCCGCTTCAAAATAATCCGGAGCCTGTCATGAAGCTGTTCAAGAATTACGGCTTTGTCTGGGTAACAGGATTTCTGTTCCTGCTCTCGCTCGTCGGCCACTGGCTGTTTGGATGGTACGCTTATATAGATGAGCAGACACAACACAGCCAGCCCATCGAGGTTTCCGGTTACACCATCGAAATGATGCGGGACACGTTCGAAAACTGGCAGTCTGAATTCCTGCAACTCATATGACAGGTCGCTTGACTGGCTATGCTTTTGCATGTCGGATCGACGCAATCGAAGGAAGGCGACGATCGCGTGGAAGCAAAACTTGATGCTTTGCTTTTACGGCTTGCACCGGACGGCGAGAAAATTATCCAGAAAATCGATGACGATTATGAAGGCCGTCACACGGATCCTTATTACGAGGGTTACCTGAAAAACAAGTTTTGCGCGGTGGGATAGTCTATTTTTTCGAGACGCGCCAGATGATGTTGCCGACGTCGTCCGCCATTAAAACAGCGCCGTCTTTGGCAACGGCTACGCCGACTGGGCGGCCCCATGCTTCCTGTTGTTCGGTGACAAACCCCGTAAGAATGTCTTCCGGCATGCCGTCCGGTTTACCGTCTTTGAATGGTATGAAAAGTAGCTTGTATCCGCTGAGGGGTTTTCGGTTCCATGATCCGTGCTGTCCGATAAACACGCCGTTTTTGTAACGCTCCGGAAACATCTCTCCGTCATAGAAAGTCAAACCGAGGGAGGCCGTGTGTGCGCCCAGCGCGTAATCCGGCCTCAAGGCGGTTTTGACGAGTTCAGGATTTTGCGGCTCCACACGTTCATCGACGATCTGCCCGAAATAGGAATACGGCCAGCCATAGAATCCGCCGTCTTTTACCGAAGTCATATAATCGGGCACAAGGTCCGTGCCCAGCTCGTCGCGCTCGTTCACGGCCGTCCACAATTCGCCTGTAACGGGATTCCATCCTGTGCCGACGGGGTTGCGAAGGCCAGAGGCATAAACGCGGCTTTGCCCGCTCCCGATATCCACTTCCAGAATGGCGGCGCGGTTTTTTTCCGCCTCCATACCGTTCTCTGCGATGTTGCTATTCGCGCCGACGCCGACATACAGTTTTTTGCCATCGGCGCTGGCAATCAGGCTTTTGGTCCAGTGGCTGTTTGGCGGGTTGGCGGGAAGATCGGCCACTTTAACGGGCTTTGCGCTGATGGCCGTTTCGCCCTCGACATACGGGAATTTCACGATAGCGTCGGTGTTCGCCACATAGAAATCCTTGCCGATAAGGGCCATGCCGAACGGTGAATGCAGGTCACGCAAGAAAGCCGTGCGCAAATCTGCAACACCGTCTTTGTCTGTGTCACGGAGAAGCGTGATGCGGTTCGCGCTTTCAACACCCGCACCGGCACGCTTCATGACTTTGCCCTGGACCCAGGCTTTTACGCCTTCCGGCTTTTTCGAGGGCTTGTTGCTTTCCGCCACCAGGACATCGCCGTTGGGAAGGACATACACCCAGCGCGGGTGGTCCAGTTTGCCTGCGAAATTGTTAACCTTGAAACCTTCGGCGGCTAGTGGCGTCTTTCCCTTCGGCCAGCCGACGGCCTTGGCGATGTTAACGGTTGGGATTAGCGATGTGTCGGGGGGCGGTAGTATGGGATTGGGGCCAAAAGTCTGGATTTTTTCATTCGCCATGGCGGGCGCACTCAGTATCGCGAGTGTAGCGACCAGCGCGCAAAGAGATGCTTTCATGATAGACCCCGTAAATGAGCTAAGAATGACATAACTGTTGAATGGGCGAAAAGTTCCGCCGTATGCGTTATGCCGAGAAAGATGTGCCGCACCCGCACGACGAGGTGGCGTTGGGGTTGTCGATCTTGAAATACGCGCCGACCAGTTCGTTCGTGTAATCTATGGTCGCGCCGCGCATGTAGGGCAGGGATATATCGTCGATAATCACGCCGATACCGTCCTTTTCGAACAATTCGTCGTCGGATTTCACTTCGGTGTCGAGGCTGAACTTGTATTCGAAACCCTGGCACCCGCCGGAATCAACCATGATCCGCAGTTTTAACGCAGGGTTATTTTGCTGCGTCTGTAAGGACTTAATCCGTTTTACGAGGCCGTCTGTCAGTGTTATGCTCATAACACTATTATATATGAGATCCTATGTCAGAGAAACAACCGCTTTCCTATAATTATTGTGCCCTTCCGCTGGCATCCTATGCCTGCCGCCCGGACCAGTCGAAAGGCCGTCTGCACGCAGAAGAGGAAAGCAGCACCCGCACCTGTTTCCAGAGGGATCGCGACCGTATCATCCACGCCTCTGCTTTCCGCCGGTTGAAATACAAGACGCAGGTGTTCGTCTATCACGAGGGCGACCATTACAGAACGCGCCTCTCTCACACGTTGGAAGTGGCCCAGATAACACGTTCCATCGCCCGCGCGCTGATGGTGAACGAAGATCTGGCCGAAGGCATCGCTCTTGCGCACGACCTTGGCCACACCCCGTTTGCACACACGGGCGAGGAAGTGCTGGAAAAATGCATGGAGCCGTATGAAGGCTTCGAACACAATGACCAGTCTTTGCGCGTGCTCACGAAACTGGAGCGCAAATACCATCGCTGGCCGGGCCTGAACCTGACATGGGAAACTTTGGAAGGCGTGGTAAAGCATAACGGCCCCGTCACGGGCCATCGCCCCGTGACATTGACCGAAGTGCAAAAACAGACAGACCTGTTGCTCGACACGTTTGCATCTGTCGAGGCGCAATGCGCCGCGATCTCCGATGACATCGCCTACAACAACCACGATGTGGAAGACGGGCTGCGCGCCGGCATGTTCACGTTGAAGGATCTGGAAACCGTCACGCTCCTGCGCGAAGTGATCCATGATGTAAAACGCCGCTATCCCGATATCGCCGAACATTATCTGGTACAGGAATCCATCCGCGAGATGATCGGCGGCATGGTGCAGGATGTGCTGGCGGAATCAAACGCGCGTATTCAAAAGTTGAACCCGCAATCGCCGGATGATGTACGCCATGCGGGTCGCCAGGTCGTGGCGTTTTCCGATGAAATGCTTGAAAAAGTGGATGAGCTGCGCAGCTTTCTCTGGAACCGCATGTACCGTCACTACACCGTAATGCGCGTGCGGTTGAAGGTGGAACGCATCGTCTCCGAACTCTTCAGCGCCTTTATGGAACGTTACCAGCTTTTGCCCGAACACTGGCAACGGCGCGTGGAAGAAGCGGGCGGCATGATCAACGACACGGCCCGCGCGCGCATCGTCTGCGATTATATCGCGGGCATGACAGACCGTTACGCGATCCGCGAGCACGAAAGATTGTTTGATTTATACTGGGATAAATAACACCGGCTTTTCTAAAGGGGGAAACAGGCCATGTTGGTAAAATTATTCATTGTTTTATTTTCCACATCCGTCGCCTGCCTTGTGGTCGCCATGGCGCTGGAATCCACCCAGCCGCTTGCGATTTTTACAATTGCCGATATTGTTATCCTGACAGGCATGGTAATCGCGACGCCCTCCATCATCTATGGCTATCTGAAAGGCTTCATCCTGTGGGACCAGGGTGTGCGGCATTACAAACCCTACCTCAACACAGCGCTGAAAAGCACGCTCATCAACGGTATTATCCTGTCTCTCATTTTGGGTGCGCCGTGGATGCAAGATCGCTTTTTCGTGATGGCGCTGTTTCTTGGCGCTTTCGCCTGCGGCGGCGTGGTGGCTTCGGCGCTGACCTTCGTGCTAATGCACAGCTGGGAAAAACACAATATGAAACTGATTATAAGGGATCCTGTGTAGGTTCTTTTGGCTGTATTGGTAATGAGTTTTTATGATCAGGATGGAGAAGTTGCGACAGTTTGTTCAAATCCGTGAATATTAACCAACCTGCCCCTTTACAACCTGTCCCCTTTTTCATAGCATCCGACTCATGGCAAAAAAATATGATGATTTTGATGAAGAGGATTCGGACGGCTTGTTCGGCCAGATCCTGAATATTGTTTCCAGACGCAAGCGCGAGTTCGCGATCGCATCGGTCGCCGTCGCCGTGATCCTTTTGGGGGTTGTGGTGTTCGGATCGTACCCCGACAGCGACGAAATGGCCGCGAACGAAAGCGTGCCGATCGTGCGCGCCGATGCTGGCGATTACAAGACCACGCCGGAAAATCCGGGCGGCATGGAAATTCCATACCGCGATTCCACCGTGTTTTCGTCCGTTGACGGCGCGAAGACCGATGGGGGTCCTGAAAACATCCTCGCCGATGAAAGCGCCGAAGAGCCGCTGCCGCGTGACGAGCTGTTTGCCGGTCTGAACACGGAAACCCCGCAAACCGAAACCGGCCTTGCCGTGCAACCTGTTCTGGGTGACCAGCAACCGGGCGTGCAGCCTCCTTCCGACACGCTGGCGAAAGTCGAAACGGTTGCCCCGCCGTCGAACGACGCGCTGGTAAAGGAAGCCATCGGCACAGCAACACCTGATACCGCTCCGACAGCCGCCGCTCCCGCACCTGTTGCCAAGGCGGAGCCTGTTGCGCCGGTAACACCGACGGAAACCGCGAAAGTGGAAGAAGCGCCGAAAGCCGAGGAGCCGAAGAAAGCCGAAGCCGTAGCCAAAACGGAACCTGCCGCTGGCACAACGGCCGCGAAAGTGACGGCGGGCGGTTACTTTGTCCAGCTGGCCTCGGTCAAGGACACGTCAGGTGCCGCAGGCGAATTCAAAAAGCTGCAAGCCAAACATGCCGGCCTTAGCGGTCTGGAATTCCGCACGCAACGCGCGGACCTCGCCAAGGGCACCTTCTACCGTATCCAGGCAGGCCCGATCTCGAAAGAATCGGCAACCTCCATCTGCAACGGTATCAAGTCCAAGGGCGGTTCCTGCCTCGTGGTTGCCAAGTAAGCGGCCAAAATACCTGATCATAAGTTTGAAAAAAGCGCGGCGTTCCCCGCGCTTTTTTTGTAAGTTGGTTGCATGCAAAACAGCCAAGCCGTCATTCTTTCCTGTCTGGGCCACACGCTTTCACCCGCGGAGAAAAGCTTTTTCAAACACGCGAAGCCGTTCGGGTTCATCCTGTTCGCGCGCAACATTCTCGACCAGCCGCAACTGAAAAAACTCTGCAGCGATCTGCGCAAGAGCGTCGGCTGGCATTGCCCCATCCTGATCGATCAGGAAGGCGGGAGGGTGCGCCGCATGCGCCCGCCGCACTGGCCGGAATATCCGTCGATGAAAGACATCGGCGATCTTGACGACAAGGACCGCCTGATCGCCACGGTGCGCGGCATATCGGATGATCTGAACGGTGTCGGTATTAATGTCGACTGCGCGCCGGTGCTCGATGTGTTGTTTGAGAAAACACATCAGGCCATTGGCGATCGCGCCTTCAGCCACGATCCGGAAATCGTTTCGGCGCTCGGCGCGCTGGCCTGTGAATGCTTTATCAACGAAGGCATTACGCCCGTGATCAAGCACATGCCGGGGCAGGGCCGCTCGACGCTGGACTCGCACTACGACCTTCCGGTCGTCTCGGCCAACATAGACGACCTCGATTCCATGGATTTTCGCCCCTTCCGTTACGTGATCCAGCAACCCTATGGGCACAAGGTCTGGGGCATGGTTTCCCACATTATCTACACCGCCATAGACACCGAACATCCGGCCTCGGTGTCCTCCAAAGTGACCGATCTCATCCGGAATGACCTGCAATTCAATGGGTTACTGGTATCCGATGACCTTTGCATGAAAGCGCTGGAAAGATATGGATCTCCTGCGGATAGAGTGGTCAAAACGCTGGAAGCGGGGCTCGATATCGCGCTATATTGCGCGGGTCACCTGAATGAAATGGAAGATATTGCAAAGGCTTGCCCGCCTTTGCGCGAAGAGAGTTTGAAGAGATTTGATGCAAGCCGCATTCGACGAGCCGCCGCAGGATTATAATCCGACCGCCCTCATCCCCGAAGGGGAGCATGAGGCGGATGCGCTGCTGCTCAATCTCGACGGATACGAAGGGCCTATCCACGTTCTCCTCGACATGGCGCGCAACCAAAAGGTCGACTTGCGCGAAATCTCCATCCTGCAACTCGCACGGCAATATCTGGATTTCATCGAGCGCGCAAAAGATCTGCGTCTCGATCTCGCCGCCGAATATCTCGTCATGGCGGCGTGGCTCGCCTATCTGAAATCCCGCCTGCTGCTGCCGCGTGCGAAAGACGAAAGCGGTGAGCCGTCGGGCGAGGCGATGGCCGAAGCGCTGCAATTCCAATTGCGCCGTCTTGAATCCATGCGTCAGGCGGCGGAAAAATTGATGGCGCGTCCGCAGCTCGGCGTGAACATCTTCAAGCGCGGCGCGCCCGAAGGTTTGAAGACAGCCTACAACGCCACCTACAAGGACACTCTTTATGATGTGCTGAAGGCTTACGGCGATATCCGCCGCCGTGCGGAATCCGCCGTGTACGAACTGCCCGTCTTCAACATCATGACGATGGAAGAGGCGATGGACCGCATGGCGCGCATGCTCGGCAACCTGCCGAAATCCGGCGTGCATTCGGTGTGGACGACGCTGCAGAGCTTCCTCCCCGAAAATATAAAGGACCCGCTAATGCTGCGCTCGGCAACGGCATCCACCTTTACCGCCGGTCTGGAAATGGCGAAGCAGGGCAAGCTTGAAATCCGTCAGGATGGTTTGTTCCGTCCGATCTATCTGCGCACCGCGAACCGCCCGCCGCTTGAAGAGCAGGCACCCAAGGCGGAAGATAAAATTGAAGAAGAAAGTAACGATGATGAATCCGGAACAAACTGAGCAATTGAAAATTGTCGAAGCGCTCCTGTTCGCTTCGCCGCAACCGATGACGCCGCAGGCGATGCATGAACGCTTGCCCGAAGGCACGGACCTTGCGGTTCTGCTGCCCGCACTACAGGAACAATATGACGGGCGCGGCATCAATTTGATCGAGGTCAACGGCGCATGGGCGTTCAGAACGTCGCAGGATGTGGCTTCCGCACTCACAATCGAAAAGGATGTGGAGCGCCGCCTGTCCCGTGCCGCGCTGGAAACACTGGCTGTCATCGCCTACCACCAGCCTATCACGCGCGCCGAAATCGAGAATATCCGCGGCGTGGCCACCAACAAGGGCACGATCGACCAGTTGCTCGAACTCGGTTGGATCAAGCCCGGCAAGCGCCGCGAAACGCCGGGCCGCCCGCTGACATGGCTGTCCACCAACGCGTTTTTGGACCATTTCGGCCTCGGCTCTATCATGGAGCTGCCGGGTCTCGAAGATTTGAAGGCTGCTGGTCTTCTGGATCGCCGTCCGGCTATTGAAACGCTGCCCGATACGCGCGATATGTTTGACAACGCCGACCTCAACGCCGCCGAAATTTTGTCCGGCGTCAAGGATGACGGCGGTGAGCCGGTGGAAAGCGCCGAGGACGAATTTGACGGTTACGACGAAGAGGAAGAATAAATTATGGGTATCAGCATCTGGCACATTCTGGTTGTCGTGGTCGTGGTGTTCCTGCTGTTCGGCAAGGGCCGCGTGTCCGGCCTGATGGAAGATCTCGGCAAAGGCATCAAGAGCTTCAAAAAGGGCATGGCGGATGACGATGCCTCCACGCCGCCCGCACAGATCGAAGACAAGCAGAAAGAACAGTAAGCCATGTTCGGCATCGGCTGGTCCGAATTACTGGTGATCATGGTGATCGCCGTCATGGTGATCGGGCCGAAAGATATTCCCAAAGCCATGTACCAGATCGGCCGCTTCGCCCGCCGCCTGCAATACGTGAAATTCGCGATGAGCCAGCAATTCGACGATATTCTCCGCGCGGGCGATATCGAAGAACTGCGCAAGGGCGTGAATTTCGAAGCGAACAAGAAGCGCCCTGCCACCGATGAAAAATCCGCCGACGAAGAAGATTATCCTGTGGCAAAAGCCGAGCCGAAAACGGGGCCTGAACTATGAATGAAATGACCCCGCAAACCGCGATGGAATCGCTCACCGCCCACATTACCGAGTTGCGCAAGCGCGTCATGTGGTGCCTGTTCGCCATGCTGGCCGGCACGGGCTTATGCTACCTGTTCAAAGAACCGATCTACGGCTTTCTGGTGCAACCGCTGGCCGATGCCATGGGCGAGGGGTCTACCAACCGCCTTATCTACACCGGCCTTACCGAAGCGTTTTTCACCTACTTGAGTATTTCGTTCTTTGCCGGATGCTTCCTTACATTCCCCATCATCCTGACGCAAATATGGATGTTCGTGGCACCGGGGCTTTACAAAAACGAACGCAAGGTCTTCCTGCCCTATCTGGTGGCAACGCCCGTGCTGTTCTTCCTCGGCGGGGCGCTGGTTTATTACATGGTCATTCCCATGGCGTGGCATTTCTTTTTAAGCTTCCAGTCGACGGGTGCGGAAACCGTCCTGCCCGTGCAGCTTGAGGCGAGCGTAAAACAATATCTCGACCTGATCATGATGCTTATCTTCGCATTCGGCCTCTCGTTCCAGCTTCCGGTCCTTCTCACGCTGCTTGCGCGCGCCGGCATTGTCTCGGGCGATGCGCTGGTTTCTTTCCGCCGCTATGCGATCGTTGCCATCTTTACCGTAGCCGCCGTTATCACGCCGCCCGATGTGATTAGCCAGCTTGCGCTCGCCATTCCCATCTGTGGTCTTTATGAGTTGTCTATCTTCCTCGTCCGCCGCATCGAAAAGGCCCGCGATGCCAAAACTGCTTGATACATACCGCGCCAAGGTTTCGTCCGGCGAGATAACGCCCGATCCGGAACAGGAAAAGGCGGCCATCGCCCTACAGCGCCTGCAAGAAGACCTTGCCGCGAAGAAGGGGTTCTTTTCAAAAAAGAAACCCGTGCGCGGTGTCTATATCCATGGCGGCGTCGGGCGCGGGAAATCCATGCTGATGGATTTGTTTTTCGTGCACCTGCCGGAAAACACCAAAAAACGCCGTGTCCACTTCCATGCCTTTATGATCGAAACGCAGGACTGGCTGCACCACCAACGCCTTGATAAAGCTTCGGACAGCGTGTTCGAAGATTACGCCAAGCATGTCGCCAACACGGTGCGCGTTCTATGCTTTGACGAATTCCACGTCACCGACGTCGCCGATGCGATGATCCTTTCCCGCCTGTTCACCGCTTTGTTCGATTATGGTGTCGCTGTGGTGGCGACATCCAACTGGGTGCCCGACCGCCTGTATGAAGGCGGGTTGCAGCGCGAACGCTTCCTGCCGTTCATCGAACTGGTGAAGCAGAGAATGGAAGTGGTCCATCTGGATTCCGAAACCGATTATCGCGAAGAAGCGGTGCAGGATCTGGAAACCTATCTTTATCCTCTCAACACGCAGACGCAGATGAAGGCAGACATGTTTTTTCACATGCTGAGCGGCGATGCGGCGGTGCATGTCGAAACGGTGACGGTGAAGGGGCGGGATATTCCGGTCCGTGCCGCAAACGGCGTGGCGCGCTTTACCTTCCAGCAGCTTTGCGAACAACCGCACGGCGCGGAAGATTATCTTACCATCGCGGAAAAATACCACACCGTGTTCGTGGAAGGCATTCCGCGCATGGGGTATGACCGCAACAACGAAACCAAGCGGCTTATGACGCTTGTTGACGTTTTGTACGATGCGCGCCGCCGTGTGTTTTTTACGGCTGAAACCGCGCCGGAAAAAATATATCATGACAGCAAGTATGAATATGAATTCGAACGCACCATATCGCGTTTGAAGGAAATGCAATCATCCAGCTATTTCGAGGCGCGCTGATGGGTTTTTTCGATAAATTCAAATCGGTAAAAATCAACGAAGTCGATGAAAAGCGCATCGCTGAAACCGGCTCGGAAAAACAGCGTCTGGCGCTGGCGCGCAACGAACGCGCTTCTCAGGAAATTCTTTATTATCTGGCGCTGCACGACCAGTCGGAAAAGGTGCGCAAGGCCGTTGCCGGAAATCCGTCCACGCCGCTGCAGGCCTCTTCGCTTCTTGCCAAAGACAAAAGCATGGATGTGCGGATAATCATGGCGCACAGGCTTGTTAAAATCCTTCCCACGCTGGATCAGGAACGCTACAGCCAGCTATATGCGTTCGCCGTGCAATCGCTTGGCATGCTGGCGCTCGATGAGGTGTTGAAAATCCGCAAGGCGCTCACCGAAACCCTCAAAGACTATGCCTTCACGCCGCCGGAAGTGGCAACGGCGCTCGCCCGCGATCTGGAACGCGAAGTCTCCGAACCCATCCTGCGTTTTTGTATGGCGCTGAGCGATGACGATCTGTGCGATATACTGATGACCCATCCCGCAAACTGGGCCGCCGAAGCCATCGCGGGCAGGGCGGTGGTGAGCGCGCGCGTGTCGGCCGCCGTTATCGACACGGGCAACGCGGTTGCAGGCTCGATCCTGTTGAACAACACGGGCGCGATTATCACCGAGGATCTGCTGGAAACCATCGTCGCACGGGCCAACGAATATCCCGAATGGCACAAACCGCTGGCGGTGAACAAGGCGCTCTCGCCGCTCATGGCACAAAAACTCGCGGCCTATGTCGACAAATCGGTACGCAAAATTCTTCTGGAGCGGTCCGATCTCGACAAGCGCACGATCAACGAAGTGACAGAAGTCATCAAGCGCCGCATGGAATACGAGGAGCAGCGCAAGAACAACTTTGCGGGAAGCGATCCCGTAAAGCGCGCCAAGAAAATGTTCGCCTCCGGCGACTTGCTCGAAAAAGTGTTCGAAGACGCCATTGCCATGCACGACAAGAAATTCGTCTTTGCCGGTCTTGCGCTCCGCGCCAACACCTCCATTGCCAACATCGAAAAGGTCTTCGATGTAAAAGCGCCGAAATCCATCTGCGCCGTTTGCTGGAAGGCCGGGCTTTCGATGCGGCTTGCCATGCGCCTGCAACAGACATTCGGCGAGGTGAAAAGCGTCAATATCATCTACCCCCGCCACGGCACGGATTATCCCCTGACCGAAGAAGAGCTGCGCTGGCAATTGGGCGTAATCGGCATAAATTAGGTTTATGTCAATCAATACTCTGTTAATCGGTCTTGTGCATAGTCACGCGAGTGATAGATTCACATACAGGATTCACGCAACGCACAAAGGATAGATAATCATGGCACGCGCAAAAATCGGATTGGTTGGGGCAGGGATGATCGGCGGTACGCTGGCGCATCTCGTAGGATTGAAAGAGCTAGGCGATATTGCGCTGGTCGACGTGGCGGACGGTATTCCGCAGGGTAAGGGCTTGGACCTCGCCGAAAGCTCTCCGGTCGAAATGTTCGATGCAAAATACGAAGGCTCGACGGATTACTCTATTCTGAAAGATTCCGATGTCGTTATCGTAACCGCAGGCGTGCCGCGCAAACCGGGCATGAGCCGCGACGATCTGATCGGCATTAACTCCGGCATTATCAAGACGGCCGGCGAAGGCATCAAGAAACACGCGCCGAACGCGTTTGTTATCGTCATTACAAACCCGCTCGATGCGATGGTTTCCGTTATGCAGGAAGTCACGGGCTTCAAGCCCGAGAAGGTTGTCGGTATGGCAGGCGTTCTCGACAGCGCACGTTTCCGCTACTTCCTCGCCGAAGAATTCAACGTTTCCGTGGAAGATGTCACGGCGTTCGTTCTCGGTGGCCACGGCGACACGATGGTGCCGCTCACACGCTACTCCACCGTTGCCGGTATTCCGTTGCCAGACCTCGTATCGATGGGTTGGACAACACAGGATAAACTTGACAAGATCGTCCAGCGCACGCGCGACGGCGGCGCCGAAATCGTGGCCCTGCTGAAAACAGGCTCCGCATATTATGCTCCGGCATCGTCTGCCGTCGCTATGGCCGAAAGCTACCTGAAAGATAAAAAACGCGTTCTGCCTTGCGCCGCACAGCTTAACGGCGAATACGGCATCAAGGGACTGTATATCGGCGTACCTGTCGTTATCGGCAAGAACGGCGTAGAAAAAATCATCGAGATCAAGCTCAATGCCGAGGAACAGAAAATGTTCGACCATTCGGTGAACGCGGTGAAAGACCTCGTTGAAGCTTCGAAAAAAGCCGCTGCGTAATTAAACGCAACCGGATAAAAGAAAGCCCGCTCTAGCAGCGGGCTTTTTTAGTTTTTTACTCCAAAGCATTATCCGCCAAGCGTATTGCCCGCTGCCGGACGTGCGGCCACTCTCGTTGCCGGTTCGTCGTGGCCGAAGCCCAACGCGTCTGAGGCCTTGTTGAAGAGGCTGCCTGCCGTCTCGAACGCACTGTTGAGACCGAGGCGTTTTGCCGCGCCTTCCATACCTTCTTTCAGGTCGGTGGCGATGCGGCCGAAATCGATGTCGTTGCTGGCGGTTTGCGCTGTGGGGGCGTGGGCCCGTGCGGAAGGCGTCACAGCATGTTGTACAGCGGCGGCAACCTGTACAGGCGCTTCACGGATATCGCGCAACGCTTCACGGACGGGGGCGGTGCTTACGCCGACGGCGTTCAATCCGTCACCGTCATAATGGCCGCGGCCATGGCGGTTCGGCATCGACGCCCATTCCTTGGCAACGTTGTCCATGAACTGGTTTTCGCTCATGCGCCCTTCGCGGTAGGCGTCGAGGCCGCGGCGTTCGAGAAGACGCATCGCCATGCGGTCCTGCATCGTGGAGTCGAATTTTTCATTGCCTGAAAGACCCATCTCGTCGCGCAATCCGCGCAGCGTGCCCTGGATGATCTGGTAACGGCCAACGGCGGAAGAGGGCGACCCTTCGTTCACGTACTGTCGCTGCCATTGCAGCACCTCGTTGACAGTCATGTTCGTAAAATCGACACCGTTCATGCCTTTGGAATGACCGTATACGGCGTTGTAGTTCTGGCCCGATTCATGCTGGCCGATAATCGACAAAAGCCCTGCGGCCGAACCCGGTGTGCTGGCGGGCGCGAACACATGGTCGCGCACATTGCGAACGCTTTCGGTCACACTGCTGACAATGCGACCGATGCCGGTGTTGGGTTGTGTGGCTGCAATAGCTTGCTGCGAGGCCTGCGCGTTGGGATGTTCGCGCAGATAACGCGTGATATCTTCACGCGTTTCGTTGTTCATGCGTCCGTTTACTTCACCGACATCATAGCCGAGCTTGTTCAGCGCGCCCTGGATTTTCATGATATCCATCGCATCCAGATTTTGGTCCTGGAGCGCGGTCTGCATATACCGCTCGGCATAGCCGGGCGCGTTGCGCAGATGGTATGCGTGCGTAGTCAGAGGTCCCGCGATACCATCCTGCGCGAGCCTGCCGGTGGATGGATAAAGGCCTTCTTCGGCGAGTTGTTCCTGAAGATATTTAACACTTTGCGAGCGATGGGTTTCAGCGGGTGTTTCAAATGTGCTGCCGCCGCCGAACATCTGCACCATCAAACGGATGAGACGCGCAAAAACATTCTCGCCGCCTTCTTGCTGCTGCGTGTCTTGTCTTTGTCCGTTGCCGATAACCTGTTCAGGCATTCTATCCGTCCGTTTTATATAAAGAAATTATATGAAATCGGTGGTTCAGAATGCAAATTTACGCCTTCTTTCTTAAGAGGGCGTGAATGGTAAACAAAAGGTAAAGATAAAGACTTACGGGCCGGACGGCGTGTAGGCAGGCGCATGGCCTTTCAGGTGGTCTCCGGCAGCGATGGCTTCCTGTGGATCCTCGTTGTACGGATCGCCGATCTTGGCTTTTATGCCGCGCAAATCGTCCAGTTGGGATTTGTGCAGATACACGCAAACGCGGAATTCGCGGTTCAGTGTCGGTCCGCGATATTCCTGTTCCTCGCGCAGCACGCGGTTGAAATCGTGGACATAGACTTTCGTAACAGGGTGCAGGCGCATCTCGAACTCTTCGGCCAGCTTTTCGAGGGCTTTTTCCATCTCGTCGCGCTTGGCGGGGTCGTCGATGGCTTCGAGCTCTTCGAGCTTGGCGGCGATAATATCCGCTTCTTTCATCAGCTTTTCGTATACCGGTTGCGAAACATTCATCGCGTCATAGATGTATTCGCCGTCGTCATGTTGCGGCTGCAACGCTCTGTGTGGTTTTACCCGGCTGCCGAATGCGGCACTGATATTGTCCGCGGCGGCGGAGCTGGTGGCCGCGCCGGCGACCAGCGTCGATGTCGCAAAGCCGATAAGGTCGCCCATGAGTTTTTCGGCTGCGGTGAACATGCCGCCTGCCAGCCACGCATCGTACAATGTGCGGCGGACCGATGATTTTGAAGAGGGTGTGTTGCGCACGATCATTTTGCCGGTCGCCGTGTGCGTGATCTCCTCGCCATCGTCCCGTTCTATCGTGCGGATTTCTTCTTGCAGGTCGGCGCCGGCTTCGCGCTCGCTACGCGCGCGCTTTTCTTTGAGCATCTGTTCGTCGAACAGATCCTGACCGGATTTCGGGCCTTTTGTAAGAAGCGTTGGCATAAGGCGACTATAGTCTTTTCTTAATTAAAAGACAAGAAAATCCGCTATTTTAAAGGATTTTTGCAACTATCTGCGCATTGCAGGCGTTGCTGTCGGCTGCGGGGCAGGCGTTCCAAAACCGAGGAAGTTGCTGACACCGTCAACCGCGCCACTGAACGCACCGCTGAGCGAGAAGCTCGTCGAAGGATTGTGGCTTTCGCCTGCGAGCGCCTGCGTTTGCGCGGCCGGGCGTTCTTCCGGTTCTGCCGTGCGCGCAACCTGTGTTTCGGCTGGTTGGGCGGGCTTTTCTTCTTCCTTGCCGCCAAAGCCGAAGAAGTTTTTCACAGACGCCACGGCCTGCGATCCTCTTTCCATCGCGCTGCTTGCCAGATTGGAAACAGGCGTTCCGACATATTCATTGAATGTGTTTGCCACCGGGCGTCCGACATTCTCCATGAACGGCTCTGCCACGTGTGTGCTGAAAGGTGTCGCCACATAATCGTTGAAAGCATTCGCAACAGGACGGCCGATATTTTCCATGAACGGCTGTGCGATATAATTGCTGAAAGGCGTCGCAATGTAAGTCTGATAGGTCTGCGAAATTCTCTCGCCGACATTTTCGACCAGGTTGGAACCCCATTCATAGGCGTCGCTGGCCCATCCGCCCACGGTGCTGATGGCGCTGCCGATAGGGTCGCGGAGCCAGCTGGGCGTCGTAGAAACGGCGGCTGCCGCGGCACGCTGCATGGCGATACGCTCGGTCGTCGCGTTGGAACCGTTTCCGCTATCGTCGCTGAGGTTCATCACGCCTTGTGTGCTTGTGGCGTCTGTTCGCACCTGTCCGCTTTTGCGTGCCAGAATGGCGCGGTCTGAATTGTTTCTCGGATCGTCCAGAGAGAGTTCTTCTTCTTCGTCGTTCTCCGCGTGAATGGCGTTTGGCGCGCGAAGGCGTGCGTGGCCGGCAAGAGCGCTCAACGGCGTGATTCCCAGTCTGTCCGCATCGTCACGGAACAGGGAAGCGGTATCGCTGGTAGTGTTTGCCACGGCTTGAACCATTCAAAATCCTTTGGTTATTAAAATGCTATCATTTACGGGTTAAGAATTTCAAATTTGCGCGGGGGTTATCGGACATGCGCCGGAAATAGGGGTTTGCGCCCCGATGCTGCAAATGCTAGAAAATGGGTGTGATTTGCGGACCGTCCGCTAATAAATCTAACGAAATCAAAAGGTTAAAAAATGAATATCCATGAATACCAGGCAAAAGAACTCCTCGCGAAATACGGCGTGGCCGTGCCTAAGGGCATTCCGGCAATGTCGGTGGACGAGGCGGTAAAAGCGGCGGGCCAGCTCCCGGGACCGCTTTACGTCGTAAAAGCCCAGATTCATGCAGGCGGCCGCGGCGCCGGTAAATTCAAGAACAACCCCGAAGGCAAGGGCGGTGTCCGTCTTTGCAAAACGACCGAAGAAGTGAAAGCCGCTGCCGAAGCGATGCTGAACGAAACACTGGTCACCATCCAGACGGGTCCGGAAGGCAAAGTGGTTCAGCGCCTCTACGTCACCGACGGTGTGGACATCAAAAAAGAATATTACTGCTCGGTCGTTCTCGACCGCAAAACATCCCGCGTCACATTTATGACGTCGACCGAAGGCGGTATGGATATCGAGGAAGTCGCGCACAAGCATCCTGAGAAAATCACGAAGGTTTCCATCGATCCGGCTGCAGGCTTCCAGGGCCACCACGCCCGCACGCTGGCGTTCGGTCTGGGCCTCGAAGGCGATGCCCTGAAGTCTGCCCAGAAATTCTTCGCGGCGCTGTACAAAGCGTTCGTTGAACTGGATTGCTCGATCGTTGAAATCAACCCGCTGATCGTGACAGACAAAAACGAAGTTGTTGCGCTCGATGCAAAGATGAATTTCGATGACAACGCGCTGTTCCGCCAGAAGGCTGTGAACGAAATGCGCGATGAATCCGAAGAAGACGAGAATGAGCGTATCGCCAAGGACTGGGAACTTTCCTATGTCCGCATGGATGGCAATATCGGCTGCATGGTCAACGGCGCGGGTCTTGCCATGGCGACGATGGACATCATCAAGCTGTACGGCGGCGAGCCTGCAAACTTCCTCGATGTCGGCGGCGGCGCGACGACCGAGCGCGTGACGGCTGCGTTCAAAATCATCCTGTCCGACAAGAACGTCAAAGGCGTTCTGGTCAACATCTTCGGCGGTATCATGAAATGCGACATCATCGCGAACGGCATTATCGCCGCCGCGAAAGAAGTATCACTCTCCGTTCCGCTGGTCGTACGCCTCGAAGGTACGAACGTGAAGGAAGGCAAGGAAATCCTGAACAATTCCGGCCTGCCGATCGTCTCTGCGGACAATCTGGCCGACGCTGCGAAAAAAGTGGTAGAAGCCACCGAAAAAGCACAAAAAGCAGCTTAGACTTACCGTTTGAAATTCAAAAAGCGCCCTTGGGGAAACCTTGGGGCGCTTTTTCTATATGTTCTTTGGCCGCGGCGTTGGGGTGGGTATGCGTCTGCTGACAGGCCTGTCCAGATCATGGGGCAGGGGGCTGTTGCCGACCCTGTGCGCGATATAGTGATACAAATCCCGCACGCTGCGTGCGCTGCCGTCGGGATTGTAAAAAACCTGCGGGTTGCTGCTGACCACGCCTTGGGTTGTGTAATCTGCCGAACGGTTGTTTTGTGCGGCGGGGTCCGCCATGGCGGCCAGAAGCTGTGCGCCGCCGCGCGATCCGCACAAATAGAATATCTTTACGTCCGCGTTCGTCATTGCGCGGTTGAGATTGTGCTCGAGGGCCGCAAGGCGTTGGTGATAGGCGCCGTTTCTTTCGCCGTCATATTTGTCGCTGCGCATAAAATTGATGCGCGTTTCCAGATGATCTCTATACAAATCGGCACCGGCTTTCGTCGCCGTGCGCATATGCTCGCGCGAAAGAACGGTCACCACGTCTGCGTTCTGTGTAAGGGCGCGCACCGTTTTGGCATCACCGCCGCGTCTGATGCGGTACCGCCAAACTGGGTCTTCGCCTTTTTCCGCAACGTTATAGCGTTCGATGTTTCTTTCAACCGTTGCGCGCTGTCTCGCTGAGAGCTTGTCTCTGTGCTGGTGCACGGTTTCCAGGAATGTCGAAAGCGTGAATTGTCCTACGCTAAAAGCGCCCGTATGGCTGGACTTGTTGTTGAATCCGCTTTCGCTGCCGAGAACCTTGACCATGACGTTGTAATTGATGGGGTCGCCGTGCGTGGCTCTTTGAATAGCGCGCTGGAAATTTTCCGGCACATCGTATTTCAAGCCCGCGAAACGGATTTGCGCGCGCGGCAGGCGCGGTTCTCTTCCCTCCGAGCCTTCTCTGTCGAGACGATTTTCTCTGGCCGTCTCGTTGAACATGCGGCTGGTCGGGGAAATCCTTTCCGGATTGGTGTTGAATTTCCGTTCGGCCTCTTCCCAGGTGTCGGCGCAGGCGCGCTTGTAATCATCCGCGAAACAAATCTGCATAGGCGATCCGTCCGGCTTTCGCACAACAGTGCTACCATTGTCCGTGCTGGCCGTTGCATCGCGTCCAAACAATTTATCCGACAATTCCGGGCTGTTGTTGATGGCGATAAGGCCGAACAATGCACTGGCCGCGAGCACATTGGCGCGGTTCAGGTGTTTCTGGAGATTCCCTCTACTCATTACAAAACTCTAATAAACAACGATAAATTTATTATTAAAAATATGGGCGCGGGCTGTCAAAAATGCCGGAAATTGGACTTGTGTTCTGTATGGCGGAACGGCTTGATTTCGCACGGGTTTTTTTACCCATAAAGCGCGCATGCATGGCTTGATTTGGCGGCGTATGTCTTTATAGTGCTGTGCAACGAATTCTATCAAAGGAAAGAGAACTAAAATGGCTGTACTGGTCGGCAAAGACACGAAAGTGATCTGTCAGGGTTTCACAGGTGCGCAAGGCACGTTCCACTCGGAACAGGCGATTGCGTACGGCACGAAAATGGTCGGCGGCGTTACGCCCGGCAAAGGCGGTTCCACGCACCTGAACCTGCCCGTGTTCGACACGGTTCTCGATGCGAAGAAAAAAACCGGCGCGAATGCGACCGTCATTTATGTTCCGCCTCCATTCGCGGCCGACGCGATCCTCGAGGCAATCGATGCCGAGCTCGATCTCGCTGTCTGCATCACCGAAGGTATTCCGGTTCTGGATATGGTGAAGGTAAAGCGCGCTCTGTCGGGTTCGAAGACGCGCCTCATCGGTCCGAACTGCCCAGGCATCATCACGCCGGGCGAATGCAAGATCGGCATTATGCCGGGTCACATCCACAAGCGCGGCAAGGTGGGCATCGTGTCCCGCTCCGGCACGTTGACCTATGAAGCCGTTGCGCAAACGGGTGCGGCCGGCCTTGGCCAGTCGACCTGCATCGGTATCGGCGGCGACCCTGTTAACGGCACGAACTTTATCGACTGCCTCGAACTGTTCATGGACGATCCGGAAACGGAATCCATCGTCATGATCGGCGAAATCGGCGGTACGGCGGAAATCGAAGCCGCGCAATGGTACAAAGACCTGAAAAAGAAAAAGCCGATCGCTGGCTTCATCGCCGGTGCAACGGCACCTCCGGGCAAACGCATGGGCCACGCCGGTGCGATCATCTCCGGCGGCGATGACACGGCTTCCGCCAAAATGGATGCCATGCGCTCCGCAGGCTTCGTGGTTTCGGAAAGCCCTGCCGGTCTTGGTGACGCGGTTGTAAAGGCGATGGCCGCTTAATGTTTGAAACGGCTGTTCAATGGCTTGTCCATTTTATAGAGACGCTCGGTTATCCGGGCGTCTTTATCATGTCCGCTCTTGAGAGCACCTTTCTTCCCATTCCTTCAGAAGCCACGCTCATTCCGGCTGGCTACCTGATCCATCAAGGGACATGGAACGGCCCTCTCGTATTCTTCCTCGCGACCGCGGGCACGCTGACAGGATCGCTGGCGAATTACGCGCTTGCTTATTATTGCGGCCGTTTCATGCTCGTCCGCTACGGCAAGTACATGCTCATGGATGAAGCCAAGCTCGCCTACATGGAGCGTTATTTCGTCAAGCACGGGCCGCTGTCTATATTCCTCGGCCGTCTTGTTCTCGGTGTGCGCCATTTCATTTCCTTCCCGGCGGGCCTTGCCAAAATGGACCTGAAACTCTTCTCGCTTTACACCGTGTTGGGCGGCGGTCTGTGGACGGCAATCCTTCTGGTCGTCGGCTATATGATAGGCGATAACAAAGAGTTGGTGACGTCTCTTCTGCCATTGCTGAAGGTCGGGTTCTTCGTTGGTGTTGCCGCGATTGTCGGCTGGCATGTCTATAAATCGCGCAAGAACCGCGTGCATATCCCGCCCGTATAGTTTTTGCCGCGAACGGGCGGCAAAAATTACCATAACGAGAAAGTTCTGCCCTCGTTAAAAATCCATTAAAATTAATCAACTGTTTGAAAATACAATTAAAAGTGCATTTTCCAGTTGGCTTCGCCTTTGCAACATCTTCTTTCAGGAGCAAGACGTTGTTTTTAACAAAGGTGGTTTTACATGCTGAATATTCTTTCTGTCCTCTCTCTGATCGGTGCATTCACGACGGCGGTCAACATCATGTGCGCGGCAACGCCTGCCGCGGCGGTCGAGTTCTTTCAACGTGCAACAATGTAAGGATTTCCAATGGGTTCTATCGTCGTATTGAAAAAAGAAAGCAACCATTCGTTCCTGCGGAACATTATGGTTGGCGGCTGTTCACTGATCGTGCTGGGCACGACTCTTCTGAACCTGGCTTTCTCGCTGGCACCAGAAACCATGATGCATGTGGTGCGCGCATTGATTGCGTAACAACAAGTTTCCCCCTTCGCGCTTTCCCCCCAAAAGTGCGAAAAGCCCAAAGCCTAAAGTCCCCTTGAAGCCAATCCAACTTGCGGGCCCTTGAAAAAGGACCCGCCTTTTTTGTCCACGCCGCGCAAACTTGCTTTCGCGATGCGCAAATGTGTATTAGTCTTTTACAAGAAAGGGTTATGCCTCTATGGACGTTGCCGAGCGCACAGAACGTATATTTCCGCAATTTTCCGAGGATCAGGAATTGATGCTCATTTCCCTGCCGTATCGGGTCGGGCTTTACGTATCTTTCGCGGATACAAGCGGGGGTTTCGAGGCGCAGGAAGCGGAGATGCAATCTCTTTCGAACATCCTGCGCGAATTTGCCGAGGATTTCTGCAAAAGCGAGTTTTCCCAAAAGGTTCTGATGGAATCCTTGCGTGCCCGCGCACTCTGGCCGACATGGTCGCAAAACATTGAATCCGTGCCTGAACAGGCGCGTTTTATCACCGATATGATGGAGCCGGAGTTCGATGAGCGCGCCGTGCGCGCTTTTAAGGAAGTCCTGGTCGAAATCGCCATGGCCGTTGCCATGGCTTTCCGCGAAGACAAGGATGATGCGCGCGATGCAAAACCTGCGGCTTTCTCCATGCTCACCAATATGCTCGGGCGTCTGATGGGCACGTCGAATGCCGGGGCATTCTCGCATATGAATATCAGCAAAAACGAGCGCATAGCGCTGTCCCGCCTGTGCAAGGCGATGAACTATCAATTGAATTAAAGGGTATAACGCCATGTCTTACTTCGGTGATTTTCTGGATGAAGAGCTTCGTCTGCTGATTTCCATTCCTGTCCGCGCGGCATTCTGGATCTCGCATATCGACGATGTGCAGACCTCGTCCCGCGATGACGAACAGGAACGTGTGGCCATTGAAAAGGTGCTGCGCCGCATATTCAAAAGCACCGACGACGACGCATTCACCAACGATGTGATCGAGGAAATTCTCAAGCGCCGGGATCTGTGGCCGGCATGGGAAAACGAGGCCGGCACCGTTCTGGCGGATATTCCCAAAGCCATGGCGCTGGTCCGCAGCCGCCTGCCCAAGGATGCGGTGATCGGTTATCAGAAATCGGTGTTCTACATCGCCCGTGTGGTTGCACAAGCGGCGAACGAGGAAGAAGGGGCTGCCGCTCCGAAGGGCGGTTTCCTCCGCAAGCTGGTGGACCGCGTTTCTGTAAAAACCGACCTCAAGGACACCGACAATGTCAGTGAATCCGAGAAGGCAGCCTTGCAAAAATTGCTGGCGGCTTTAAAAGGTTAGGGCTTTTTCTTTAGAACGGCGTATCGTATTATCTGGCCGCTTTAAAAGGCTTTCGTAAAATCTACATAAATAGAAAATGAGGACCGCCGGCAAAATGGCGGTAAAGAGAATGTCCGAGAATCTTTCCTTCCTGACCGGTGTGAACTCCGAATATATCGCGCACCTGTATTCGAGCTACCTGAAGAACCCCTCCAGCGTAGACCCGAGTTGGAAAGATTTCTTTATC
>JAPJRC010000110.1 GCA_030824805.1 Micavibrio sp. | reverse complement strand
CCATAACGGCGGTCACGTTTCTGGAATTCCGCAATCGCGCTTTCAAGGTCCGATTTGTTAAAGTCGGGCCATAAAGTCGGCGTGAAAACAAATTCAGTATAGGCACATTGCCACAAAAGGAAATTGCTGATGCGTTGTTCACCGCTGGTACGGATCATAATATCCGGGTCCGGCATCCCATCCGTCATCAAGTGCTGCGGGAAATATTCTTCCGCGGTCTCATACGATGGAACGATGCCGCGATCGGCCATCTGTTTCGCATAGTCTGCGGCAGCCTGAAGAATTTCATTCCGACCGCCATAATTGAGCGCGATGTTAAGATAGAGCGCAGTGTTACCGCTTGTAAGCTTTTCAGCGTTCTCGATCAGCTCCACAATATCCGGCAACAGCTCCTTGCGGGATCCCAACACGCGCAGGCGTACATTGTTGCGGTGAAGGTCCGCCGTTTCGGCACGCAGGAACATGCGTAGAAGACGCATAAGCTCGCCGATCTCATCGGCGGGGCGGCTCCAGTTTTCCGAAGAGAAACCAAAGAGCGTGATGTATTTCACGCCAAGGTCGCCCGCGGCGCGCACCACCCGTTTGCATGCCTCAACGCCCTGATGGTGTCCGGCCGTGCGTGGCAGGCCCCGCTGTTTCGCCCAGCGTCCGTTACCGTCCATGATAATGGCTATGTGCTGGGGCGTATCCAAGCGTTACACCGTCATGATGTCTTTTTCTTTTTCGACGAGCATCGTGTCGATTTTTTTCACGTAGTCGTCGGTGAGCTTCTGCACTTCTTCGCCAAGACGCTTGTTCTCATCCTCGGACTGGCCGTTGGCCTTGTCCTTCTTAAGCGTTTCCATGCCGTCGCGGCGGATGTTGCGCACGGCAACGCGTGCGGATTCAGCATACTGGCCTGCAATCTTCGTCAGTTCTTTGCGGCGGTCCTGGTTCAGTTCAGGAATTGGCACACGGATCAGGTTACCATCCGGTGCAGGGTTGAGGCCGAGGCCGGCTTCACGGATCGCTTTCTCGACGGCCTTTACCGTGCCGTTGTCCCAGACTTGCACCGTGATAAGGCGAGGTTCCGGAACAGATACGCTTCCAACCTGGTTCAGCGGCATGCGCGATCCGTAGACTTCAACCATCACCGGATCGAGCATCGCGGCGCTCGCACGGCCGGTGCGAAGACCGGACAATTCGTGTTTGAAAGCATCGGTTGCGCCTTCCATACGGCGTTTGATTTCTTCTTTGTTAAAGGACATGGGATTCTCTCCTCTTTCTTCTTCGTAGACTATTTATTGCAAACTGTTGTGAACGTGCCTTCGCCGCGCATGACTTGCGCGAAGTTGCCTTCCTGACGCACGTTGAAAATCATGATCGGAATATTATTCTCGCGTGCGAGCGAGATCGCCGTTGCATCCATCACGCGCAGGTCTTTCGTCAGAACATCCATATAGGTGATCTGGTCAAAACGCTTCGCGGTCGGGTCTTTGTTCGGATCCGCCGTATAGACACCGTCAACCTTGGTACCTTTGAGAATGGCGTTGCAATTCATTTCCGATGCGCGCAGAGCAGCGGTCGTGTCGGATGTAAAATACGGGTTGCCTGTACCGGCGGCGAAAATAACAACGCGCCCCTTCTCCATGTGGCGCATCGCTTTACGGCGGATGTAGGGTTCGCAGATAGCGGACATAGGAATGGCGGACATCACACGGGTTTCAACCTTGAGCGTTTCCAGAGCCGATTGCAGAGCCAGCGCGTTGATCACGATACCAAGCATGCCCATATAGTCGGCCTGCGTGCGGTCCATACCTTCGGCCGCGCCGGAAACGCCGCGGAAAATATTCCCCGCGCCGACGGACACGCAAACCTCGACACCCATATCGATAACTTCTTTGATGTCGCGGGCAACGCGGTTCAGGGTTTTGCTATCAAGACCGAATTCCTTTTCCCCCATAAGGACTTCTCCGGACATCTTCAGGAGAATGCGCTTGTACTGCGCTTTGGGGCTTAGCTGGGACTTTTCGGCTGCCATTGTCATAATTTCCTCTATTTCTAGCAGTCGTAAAATACGGCATGTCGGCCCCGCTGTCCAGAAAAGCTGAATGTTTTTAACGATTAATGATGGCCGCCCTCATGCCCTGATCCGTGGCCGGCTCCATGTGCGGAATGGTCCATGGCCGCAGGCGCTTTTTTGGCCGCCGGAGCCTTGGCTTTCGGTGCAGACTTGGGCTTTTTGGGTGCCGGGCCAACCCCGTGCATATGGTGCTCCATCCCCTCCATACCGTGGATCATAGAGGCATCGATTTTCACGTCATCCGGATTGCCGGGATATTTGGCCACGACATCCTTCATGAAACCGATCTCCATTTTCTGGTCGGTCAGGATATCGACACACAAAAGGCGCAGATACTTGTTGCTGGCAGCAGGGTTGGCCAGATAATCATCGCACATCATCAAAGCACCCTCATGGTGCACTATCATGGCCTTAGCGAATTCGACATCGCGTCGGCTCACAACCCCATTACCGAAACCACTTGGCATAGGCGCACGGGTAAAACGCTGTTTCTGCGCCAGGCCGCGTTCGGCGATCTGCCGCCATTCGCGCTCCCCGTTAATTGGCTTACCTACCAATTGCTCGACACGGTTCAACATGCCCATTTCGAATTTCTGGTTGTGAATGATGCCTTTGGCCAAAGCAATCAGCGGACCATGGCTGGCACCTTTATCGCGAAGATACTCTTCCGACATGGTGAGTGCTCCTGCATGGTGCGGATGCATGCCTTTGATGAAATCCATGTCCGCCTTTTGTTCAGCCGGACCCTGCGTTGCAAACCATGGCGTGGTAACAGGCGGCTTGTCCGGCGCGTAATTTGGCTCGACGGCTGCAAGCGCCACGTTTGCGGAAAGAGAAAGAATAAAGGCGGAAAGGATGATCTTTTTCATACCATATGATTCGAACGCAAAAGCGGCAAAAATAAGGGCAATAAAAAACCCGCCACGAAGGGCGGGTTTTTCTGAAGCTTTTTAAACTAGGCGCTGCGGGCCGTTGCGGCGACTTCTGCCGCAAAGTCCACTTCTTCCTTCTCGATGCCTTCACCGAGCTGGATGCGGGAGTAACCCGTCAGAGCTACCGGCGCGCCGACGTCTTTGGCAGCGTTTTCGAGCAGTTTCGAAATTTTCGTTTCGCCATCCATCACGAAGATCTGCTCAAGCAGGCAGATTTCTTCGTAGAATTTGCGCATACGACCTTCGAGCATTTTCTCAACGATCTCCGCAGGCTTGCCTTCGGCTTTGGCCTGCTCGCGCAGAACATCGCGCTCGCGCTCCATCGTTGCCGTGTCCACATCTTCCTTCTTCAGGAATTTCGGGAACGCGGCCGCTGCGTGCATGGCGATTTGTTTGCCGAGAGCTTCCAACTGGGCTTTGTCGCCCGTGGATTCAAG
>JAPJRC010000032.1 GCA_030824805.1 Micavibrio sp. | reverse complement strand
CTAATATGTAGAGGGACATAGATTTAAAGTTACATATTGAATGGAATCTAAACCCTATTGCAGCACGTACAATTCCTATTAGTTTGTAAGAAATAAAAATGAGGGAAAATCCCGCCAGAGAAGATTGTGGCAGGAAGAATGAAGAAATAAAGCCGCCTACAAATGGAATAAGCGCAAGCGATATAATTAAAGATAAAGCAGCCTTTTGAAAGATAATGCGTTTATAATTTTGTAGTTCTGTTTCGCTTAAATCTTCGCCTCTCCCAAAGAACGTATCTTCGTTTAAATAAATGGATAAATCTTCATTCAGTACGTTAAAAGGATAGAGAGAAAAATATACTGGGACGTAAGGGATTGGATAAATCGCCCTGACGATGTTTGGCGTTTCCAGCAGCAACATTACCAAAACAACGGGGAGAACCTGAACTTGTATAAGCCAAACGTTTTCTAACATTGGATCAGGTTAGGGCTTAGCTAAATCGGAGCAATAGAAATGGCGGGCAGGGGGGGATTCGAACCCCCGTTAGGTTCATCACCTAAGCCGAATTTCGAGTTCGGTACAATCAACCGCTCTGCCACCTGCCCGCAGCCAGTGATTTATAGGGACCGTAGGGCTGTATTTCAAGTGAAAATACGGCCCTATAAGTTTTTAGTCCTTTTTCGGTTTTTTCTTAGATTTCTTGACGTTAATAGCCGAGGCGTCCAGTGTGTTTTTGAGGTGGGCCGCATAGAATTTTTCGACCATCTCAACGCTTGTACGGCAGTTTTTGGCAATCTGATAAATATCCGCACCTTCCATCAACCGGAGGCAGATATAGGTATGCCGGAGGCTGTAGGCGGTACGGATATGTCCATCTCTATCTTTTTTTAGGTTTAGTTCTTCCAAGATGGTATTCATCAGGCCTGTCGGCGTTTTTCCAAATATTAAGTCAGTAGGTTTTCCCGAGTGGCGTTTTTGCATCCGCACGAAGGGCTGGATAGCCCCTTTCGTGCTTTTGCAATATCCAACGCCGCGCTTACCGCGTACTTCGATTTCTAGTAGGCGTCCGCCTGAATCTTGGTCCGTTACGTTCGTAACGTCCCTGTACTGAAGCCGTGCGGCTTCATCCGGTCTTAGGCCAGTGTTGGCCATAAACAAAACGTAATCATGGAAATCTTCCCATTGAGATTTATAACGGGACGGTTCTTGTGATTTTTTGCGAGTAGCCTCATAGAGTATTTTGTATTCGTCTTTTGAAAACCATGCACGGTGTTTCACTTTACCAGAGGTCTTATAGGGCGGTGATATATCCGGTACGGATTCAATCCATTCATAACGATGTGCGGTTTTAAGAATAAGACGCAAGGCGACTGTTTCACAATGTAGAGAAGCACGGCTAGGAAAAACAGGCTTATGTTTGGGAGTTTTCTTATGGCCGTTAGTTTGGCGGTGTACGCGATATTCTTGCACAGTTCCGGCGTTGATGGCTGCAACGGGCATATCGCCAAAATAGGGAAGAAGATGGGCTTTAATACGCAGTTCTTGGCCTTTTATATATTTGTCGCTGCGTTGTCCTTTAGTAATTACAAGATACTCGCTCAAGAACTTTTCAGTGGCTTCGCGGAAAGTCGGACCACTTGGTTTCTTGGGTTTTGATGTTACTGGTTCGTACAGGGATGGATTGCCTGTGTGGGGGGCAACGAACTTGCGAACCATTTCGCTAACGCGATTTTTTTGCTTTGTTTCTTGGGCGTGAAGAAACATAGCCATGTACCATTGCTGTGCGAAGTCTTTTGCAAAGGTAAGGCTTTCCTCTTTTGTGGAAGTGCGATGGTTGCGACCGTTCATGTAGGTCGAACATTGCCAATAGCGGCTTTCATCGCGCTTATAGAGGTGGACTTTACCGTCCAATAAGCTGTGGGTTTGGGTTTCCATTACTTACCTCTCTTCACAGGTGAGACTGTGTAAGACATGTGTAAGTATAATATGGAAAAGTTAAATAATTTAACCTTTTGATTTAATTTGATTTTTTGGTGATTGAGATAGATATAATTGCATTTCGAGTGCGGTACAATCAACCACTCTGCCACCTGCCCGGAGGAGCCTAAAAGGCTTGGTTAGGGGGTTGTTATATCGAAAGCTTTAGGGGTTGGCAACCTTGCCGTGGAGGGTTTCGATGAGCCGTTCCTGCCCCTTGGAATCCGTCAGTTTTTTGCGTTTTGCCGTCTGGATATAAAAGCTGTCGATAGCCCGCAATCCTTGTGTGTTAATCTTTGCGGCCCGTATATCCAGCCCCAGTTCACGGAAGGTACAGGCAATATCATAAAGCAGCCCGTGGCGGTCTCTCGTTTCGATTTCCACCACAGTGTCGGCGCCGCTCGCCTCGTTGTTGAGGCGGATGCGCGGCTGGATGTCGAACACCATGTCTTTTTTGGAAAAAGGTTTGCGGTGTTCGGCTATGCGGGCATCGATATCGAGCGAGCCATCCAGCGCGGCCATTATCGACTGGCGCAAATCTTCCTGCCTGCGGGGCTGGGTGAAGGGCAAGCCGCTGGCGTTCTGGATGATAAAGCGGTCCACGGCCAGACGGGGCGTCTTTGGGTCATTTATCGTATTGATATAGGCGCGCATGATGTTTGCGCCCTCCGCCGACAAAGCACCGCACAGCGTGGCAAACAAAGCGGGGCGGTCCGGCGTGTACACAATGACCACTGTCGCCGATTGCTGTTCATCGTGCCGGATTTCTATCAACGTCTCGCCCGGCTTGTAAGCGGCTGGGACCACGATCTCTTCGGTTATGCCGGGTTCTATACCCTGCATAAGGGCGCAGGTTTTGTTGTAAAGCTCTTCAAGCAGGCGCGCTTTCCATGCTGTCCAGCGTCCGGGGCCGACGCCCATAATGTCCACCGTTGTCAAAACGAAAAGCATGTCGAGCCGCTCGCGCGAGCGGATGCGCGCTGTGAAGTCGGCAATGGTTTTCGGGTCGTTCATATTGCGGCGGAAGGCCGTGTCGGACATAAGCAAATGTTCGTGGACAAGCCACGATACAAGGTCTGTCTGCTCGCCGGAAAGCCCAAAGCGCGGGCCCAGCGTAAGGGCCAGCTCACCGCCAAGTTCAGCGTGCCGTCCACCGCGGCCCTTGCATATATCGTGGAGGAAGAGCGCGACGAAAAGCGCTGTGCGGTCATTGATGGTCTTCGCGACATCGGAGGCGATAGGCGCGTCCTGGTGAAGCGCTCCATTCTCCAGCTTGTGCATGAGGTCGATACAATGAATGGTGTGCTCATCCACCGTAAAATGATGGTAGCGGTCGAATTGCATGAGCGCGATGATACGCCCGAAATCGGGTACGAACCGGCCCAGAACGCCGGACTCATTCATACGGCGGAGCGTGTATGCCGCTTCTTTTTTCGATGTCAGGATTTCAAGGAACAGTTCGTTTGCCAAAGGGTCGTGCCGCACATTGTCATCTATGTAACGTATGTTGCGCGTGATTTCCTTGAGCGCCAACGGATGTATGTCCTTGCCGGTTTGCTGAAACGCCCTGAAGAGGCGCAGCATATCAAGGGGATGGGTTTTCAGGTTTTGCGACGCGCCGAAGGTGAGGCGCTCATCCAGCGTTTCAAAACCGAAATAATTTTCGCCTTTTACCGATGGCTCGGATTCTTCGTGTTCGATTGCGGCGAACAGAATGCGCGTTAGATCACCGACATCACGTGTGATCAGGAAATAGTATTTCATGAAGCGCTCTACAGCGCGGCCCGAACGACGGTTGTTGTATCCCAGGCGCTCTGCGATGTCCGGCTGGATATCAAAATGCAGTCGCTCTTCCGCGCGGCCTGCCAAATCGTGCAAATGACAACGCACGGTCAGAAGGAAATTATGTGCCTTGGCAAAACGGCTGGCCTCGCTCCGCGTCAGAATTCCAAGGCCGACGAGGTCATTCAGGTTCTTTGCGCCATAGAGCGCATCCGTGATCCAGAGCAATGTCTGGAAATCGCGCAGGCCGCCTTTGCCTTCCTTGATGTTGGGTTCCAGAACATAGCGTGTGTCGCCGTAACGGCGATGGCGTTCGTCGCGCTCCACCAGCTTGTTGCGGAAAAAGGCGAGTTTCTCTTCCTTGGGAAGCAAGAGGGCCAGTTCCTTGCGCAGTATTTGTTCATGGTCCTGCGGGCCGGAAAGCTGGCGTGAATCCAGAAGACTGGTCATCACCTTGCTGTCCTTGCGCGAGAGGGAAAGGCATTCGCCCAATGTGCGCGTGGAATGCCCGACTTTTAAGCCGCGATCCCAGAGGGCGTAGAGAAATTTTTCTATGGCTTTGTTTTCGGTATCGCTCGGCGTTTCCATCGCGAAAAACATCAGATCTATATCCGAATACGGACAAAGTTCGCGCCGTCCATAACCACCGAGAGCAAAAAGAGAAATATTGCCGCCCTCGAATATGGATGTCGCCAGTTCCTGCAGCATCACGTCCATGCTTTCCGAATTCGCGCGGCAAAAAGCAGGGCCGGAGATGGTGCCGCCTCGCAAATCTTCGAGCAGGGGATGGTCCGTCTTTGCGGCTTTTTGCGTGTCTGGCATTAGTCCTTGTCCGCTAGAGACTTCAGTTCATAGAGCAGGTCCAGCGCATCGCGCGGGGAGAGGCTATCGGGCTGTATATCGGCAAGGCGCTTTTCTAGCAAGCCTTTGGATTTTTTAGATGCGGCGGGGGCCGCTGTCTGGAACAGGGGAAGGTCATCCGCGAGTTTCGCAAGCGCGCCGGATTGTTCGCCTTTGCCGAGCAGATCCAGAACTTCCTGCGCGCGCGCCACAACGTTTTCAGGAAGGCCCGCAAGTTGCGCAACGTGAATACCATAGGAACGGTCGGCCGCGCCTGCGCCAACGCTGTGCAGGAATATGACATCGCCTTCCCATTCACGCACCTGCATGGAGTGGCAGGAGAGGGTGGCAAGGCGAGACTGGAGTTTTGTCAGCTCATGGTAATGCGTGGCGAAAATGCCGCGGCATTTAAGGCCGTCGTGCAATTGCTCGACGCAGGCCCAGGCAATCGACAGGCCATCATAGGTTGCCGTACCGCGCCCGATTTCATCAAGGATTACGAGAGAACGGCTGGTGGCTTGATTAAGAATGGTTGCCGTTTCGACCATTTCGACCATGAACGTCGACCGTCCACGCGCGAGGTCGTCCGATGCGCCGACGCGGGAGAAACATTTGTCGACGATGCCTATTTTGGCTGATGCCGCGGGGACAAAAGAGCCTATTTGCGCAAGAATAACGATCAGCGCGTTCTGGCGCAGGAACGTCGACTTACCCGCCATGTTCGGGCCGGTGAGCAGCCAGAGTTTCTGGGATGGGTCCAGGTTGCAATCGTTCGGCACAAACGCCACGCCGTCTTTTTGCAGGGCGGTTTCCACCACAGGATGGCGGCCGCCTTTGATTTCGAACGCGGTGGAATCTTCCATGTGCGGGCGGGTGTAATTGCAGTCTATGGCAAGCTGCGCGAGCGACAACGCCACATCCAGATCGGCGGCGGCACGGGCAAGCGCGCCCAGCGCGTCCGATTGTGCGGCAACCTGATTAACAAACTGGGCGAAGAATTGCTGTTCCAACGCGAGGGATTTCTCGCCTGCAGAGGCTATGTCGCGTTCCAGTTCCGAAAGTTCCGGCGTTGTAAAACGCGCGTTGTTGGCGAGTGTCTGGCGGTGGATATACGGGTTTGAATTGTCGCCCGTTTTCACCATCATGCGGTCGGCATGGCGTGAGGGAACTTCGATGAAATAGCCCAGCACGTTGTTGTAGGAAATCTTGAGCAGGTTGATATCGGTGTGCTCGCGGTATTTGCCCTGCAACTGCGCGATTACGCGCTTGGCATCATCGCGCAGGGAACGCAGATGTTCCAGATCTGCGGCAAAAGACGATTTGATAAATCCGCCTTCACGGTCCATTACCGGCAAAGTGTCTTCCAGCGCCGCCGTCAGCGTGTCGCGGATAGATTGCAATTCGGTGGAGGATTTCAGCGCATCGGCAAAGGCCGTCAGTACATCACCGCCCGCGGATAGCAAAAACCCGCGCAATGTTTCGCAAACAGATAATGCGTCGCGGATAGAGCCTAAATCTCTGGGGCCGCCGCGGCCTATGGTCAGGCGGGAAAGAGCGCGTTCCAGATCGGGCAGGCTGCGCAGTATATCACGCAAATGTTCGCGCAGGTTTGTCTCGGACGCAAAAGTTTGCACCTGCTCGTGACGCGTCACAATAGCGGTGAGATCGGTCAAGGGAGCGGCGAGCCGTGTTTGCAAAAGCCGCGCGCCAGCGCCTGTAACGGTGCGATCAATACAATCAAGCAGAGAGCCTTTGCGTTCACCGGATTGTGTGCGGCAAATTTCAAGCGAGCGGCGCGTCGCGGGATCGATCTCCATGACCGCGCCGCCAATAATGCGCCGTGGGCGGAAGATGTGCGGCATCTTGCCCTTTTGTGTGCGGTTCACATAGTCGATCAGCGCGCCGGCGGACGCCGTTTCCGCGCGGGAGAGACTGCCAAACGCTTCGATCGTGCCGACACCGAACAAAGCCTCCAGACGCTTCTGCGCGTTCTGTGAATCGAACAGCGAAGAAGGCTGCGGCGTCATGATTTGTTTTTGCTGGCTTAGCGCGTCATGGCCCGCAAGGCGATCCTGCAACAGCAATTCCGACGGTGCGATACGATCCAAGGCCGCGGTTAGGTTTTCACGCTCGACAGGCTGGACAAGGAATTCTCCCGTGGAAAGATCGAGCCATGAAAGGCCGTATTGCCCTGCGGCTTCGCACAGGCAGGCGAGGTAATTGTTTTCGCGGGCGTTGAGCAATGTGTCTTCGGTCAGTGTTCCCTGCGTTACAACGCGGATCACATCGCGGTTGACCAGTGCCTTGTATCCGCCGCGCTTCTTGGCTTCTTCCGGCGTTTCGGTTTGTTCGCAGATAGCAACCTTGAAACCCGAGCGGATGAGCTTTGCCAGATAGGGCTCATAGGAATGAAACGGAACGCCGCACATAGGAATTTCGTTTTCCTGATTTTTGCCGCGTTTGGTGAGCGTGATGTCCAGGCATTCGGATGCTTTTATCGCATCGTCGAAAAACATCTCGTAAAAATCGCCCATACGATAGAAAAGAATGGTGTCAGGATACTGGGCCTTGAGCGCATGATATTGCGCCATCATGGGCGTGTGACCTTCGGAAGCAAAATCTTCCTGGGTTTTCAAGGCCGGTTGTGACAAGGCTACTCTCCAGTGATTATTCGGCGGCGTCTTTCAGTCTGTCACGATTGAAATGAACGGCGATGCGTGCCGCGAGTGCGCGTGCCACATCGTCTTTGCCCATTCTGGGCCATTCCTCAACCGTGCCGGATGCCACAAAATATACCTGATTTTGATCGCTGCCGAACACCGGATTCTCGCTCGATACAGAGTTAGCCACAATCCAGTCGCAGCCTTTTCTGGCAAGCTTGGCTTGCGCGTTTTTGACCGTGTCGTCCGTCTCGGCGGCAAAACCCACCACAAGCTTAGGACGAGACGGGGAAGCTGTGGATAATGTGGATAAAATGTCGGGTGTTTGCACGAAATTGAGCGCCATCGTTTTATCGCCGGTTTTCTTCATTTTGGACGTTGCAAAAGTTTCCGGCGTCCAGTCCGCAACGGCGGCGGCGGCGATGAAGATGTCGGCGGGGAGTGCCTGGTGGCACGCCTCGAGCATTTCCTTGGTGCTCTCGATGCGTATGGTTTTAATGCCTTTGGGATCGCTAAGCGCCGTCGGGCCGGAAACAAGCGTAACGTCTGCCCCCAATGCGGACAATGCGCGCGCGATAGCATCGCCTTGCTTGCCGGACGAACGGTTGGAAATATAGCGCACAGGGTCTATCGCTTCCTGCGTGGGACCGGACGTCACAATGGCTTTGAGGCCTGAAAGTGTTTTCGGCTGGAAATGTTCCTGTACGGCTTTGAAAATATCTTCAGGCTCTACCATGCGGCCCGTGCCCGTTTCACCGCACGCCATCCCGCCCACTGCGGGGCCCAGGACCGTAATGTCCGCGCGTTTGGACAATGCTTCGATGTTGCTCTGAGTGGATGCGTTGTCCCACATCTCGCCATTCATGGCAGGACAGACCATTGCGGGTTTGTTTTTTGCGAGCAGCGTGGCGGAGGCAAGATCGTCCGCAATCCCGTGCACCATTTTGGCCATCAGGTTGGCGGTGGCAGGAGCGACAATGATCAGGTCCGTGTCGCGCGTAAGGTAGATATGATCCATCGGCTTTGCCGGATCAAAGAGTTCGGTGCGCAGGCCTTCTTCGGTGAGCGACTGGATGCTCAAGGGGGTGACAAATTGTTCGGCGTTCTTCGTCATGATGACGGACACATGCGCGCCGTCTTTTCTCAACAGGCTGATAAGGGCAGGTGCTTTTACAGCCGCGATGCCGCCGGAAATGATGAGTAGTATGCGTTTGCCAGTAAGCACAATTGGTACCCTTTGGTAATAATATAAAAGAAAAGCCCTGCCTTTAAAGGGCAGGGCCTGATCTTATCCGGTCATCCGGAAAGCGTCACCAATTAGTGAGCGGCTTTCTCGTCAACGGCTTCTTTGGCTGCATCGGCTTCAGCGTCAACAGCGTCTTTGGCTGCGTCTGCATCTGCATCGGCTGCGTCTTTCGTTACTTCAGCAGCGTCTTTGGCGGCTTCAGCATTTGCTTCGGCGGCTTTGGCATCTGCTTCAGCAGCTTCTTTGGTTGCTTCGGCTTGCGCGTCGATAGCGTCTTTTGCAGCATCGGCTTGAGCATCAACAGCGTCTTTCGTTGCTTCTGCCTGATCTTCCGTTACTGTTTCAGCAACCGGTTGTGCTTGCGTGTCAGCCGGAGCGCCATCCGTGATCGTGGCAGCTTCGCCGGCAGCTGGCTCAACAGCCGTGATATCTGCGGTTACGTCTTGGTTTTTGTAGATAACTTGCATTGCTGCGATACCTGCAAACAGGACTACGGCGGCGAATACAACGGATTTAACGATGTTGTTCATTTAGAGTTCTTCCCTTCGATGTGTTGAATAACTTGCGATCGGCCCACACGTGCTTATCGCGAACGCTTCACAAGGATGAAACCTTAATGAAAGCAATGGGAAAGGTTATAAAAAGACACTTGGTGAATTGCAAGGGCTTTTTGCATAATCTTGCTTAAATTTTGACGCCCTCGTGAATCGCCACGACGCCGAGCGTCAGGTTTTCGAAGCGGCAGCGGCTGAAACCCGCGGACTCCATACGTTTCAGCAATTCTTTTTGCGGCGGAAACTTGCGGATGGATTCAACCAGATACTGATAGCTGTCGCGGTCCTTGGCGATGATTTCGCCCATTTTCGGTATTAGACGATACGAATATTCATCGTAAATGCGACTCAGGAACGGTTCATGCACCTTGGAGAATTCCAGGCAGTAAAAACGCCCACCCGGTTTCAGTACGCGCAACGCTTCGGCAAGCGCCGTGTCAATATGGGTCACATTTCGCAGGCCAAAAGCGATGGTGTAGACATCAATGCTTTCGGAAGGCAGGGGTAGGCTTTCCGCGTTGCCCGTGACCCATTTGAAGTCATGCGGATAGCCTTTGTCGATGGCGCGGTCGCGGCCGACGCGCAGCATTTCGGTGTTCAGGTCGCACAGTGTAATATCGGCGTCAGGGCCGGTCTTTTTGCGGATACGGAAGGCGATGTCGCCTGTACCGCCAGCAACATCCAGATAGGATAGACCGGCGCGGGGGCGGATTTTCCGGATCAGGTGATCTTTCCAGAGCCTGTGAAGGCCGCCGGACATCAGATCGTTCATAATGTCGTAGTTGTTCGCCACGGAATCGAACACACCGATCACCTTGCGGGTTTTTTGCTCGGGGCTCACGGCCTCGGTGCCGAACCAATTCTTTTCCGGATTTTGCATGCTGCTGCCTTACATCTTTGGAACTGGTTCTACAGCGGGAACGGGCCGAAGGCTATCACAATGTTGTTTGATCAACAGGGCGGCTTCCAAGGCTGAGCGGTGCGTTACGTCCAATGTTAACGTGTTCGGATGGTTGGGGGTATAGGGGGTGTAATTCTGCAGCATACCTTCCAAGATGGTTGCATTTGTGAGTTTCTTCCTCTCTGCCCGTTCGGCAGAAACAACCCTTTTCTTGTTCTCCTCGGCTTCACAGGTCAACACGACAGGTACAAGGGGTTCGTTGCGCGCGGTTGCAAGGTTTTTGATCCTGTTGAAACGGTCTATGTCTTCGGGAAGCTCTGCGGCCTGGGCATTGGTAAAAATCAACAGGTCGTGGCCCTTTGTTTCAGACAAGGTTTTATAAAGGGCGATGGTCAGATTTTTATGAAGATCAAAGAACTCGGGTGTGCCGTGCTCCGTTGCCAGATATGCCAGATTGATAATGGCATGGTTATCTATCAGGCGGCCCCCCGTAAGCTTTTCCAGTTCACGGGCCACTGTCAGCTTGCCGACGCCAGGAAAACCATTGATATGGATCAGCATTTTTCTACCAATTCCTATGTTTGATGATAAAAGGTAATCCATGAAACTTTTGAAAGCAATGGCCACGGTCGGCGGCCTGACGGGCGTGTCCCGTATCCTTGGATTCCTGCGCGATGTGATGACAGCCATCATCCTCGGGGCGGGGCCCATTGCCGATGCGTTTATCGTGGCGCTCAAGCTACCGAACCTGTTCCGCCGTGTAACGGCCGAAGGCGCGTTTTCGGTTTCCTTCGTGCCAATGTATTCGGCGAAATTGGCGAAGGACGGGCAGGAGAGCGCCGACAGGTTCGCATCCAACGCTTTTGCGGTCATGACAACGATCCTTGCGCCGTTCACCATACTCGCCATTATGGCGATGCCATGGATCATCCATCTGCTGGCCCCGGGTTTCGAAACGGGTGAGGAGCGTTACACGCTGGCGGTGGAAATGACGCGCGTGACGTTTCCGTATCTGCTGCTTATCTCGCTTTCCGCGCTCATGGGCGGCGTTTTAAACGCACATGACAAGTTTGTGCCGTTTGCCGCCGCGCCGATCGTTTTCAACCTGACATTGATCGCGGCACTGTATTTCTTTGAACCGTTGATGCGCACAGGCGGACATGCGCTGTCGTGGGGATTGTTCTTTGCCGGCGTTCTGCAATTCGTAGGGCTGCTCGCCTGTATCAAAATGTACAAAATACGGATCGATTTCAAACTGCCGAAATTCGATGCCGATATCAAAAAACTTTTCAAACTGATGGGGCCGGGCATTATCGGCGCCGGTGTTGTGCATATCAACCTGTTCGCAGATATTATTATCGCTTCTATGCTCGCCGAAGGCTCTATCTCGTATTTGTACTATGCCGACCGTTTGAACCAGTTGCCTCTGGGCATGGTCGGGATTGCGGTGGGCACGGCTTTGCTTCCGATGCTCTCGCGCACCATGGCGGGCGGGCAGACGGCGGAGGCCAACAATCTTTACAACCGTGCGCTGGAAATCTGCCTGATCTTGGCGCTTCCCGCAGGCGTTGCGATGCTGATCGTGGCGGAACCCTTGATTAAGACGCTTTTCCAGTACGGGAATTTCGATGCCGCGGATGCACAGGTTACCGCCTATGTGCTTATGGGCTATGCTCTCGGCGTTCCGGCCTATGTAGCGGGCAAGGTGTTTTCGACAACCTATTATGCGCAGCATGATACGGTCAGTCCGGTAAAGATATCGGTTGTCTGCGCATTGATGAATATCGCGCTGGCGCTGGTTTTCATCCAGTTCATGGGCGTGGCCGGGATTGCGCTTGCTACAGGCTTGTGCGGATGGTTGCAGTTCTTCCTATTTATGCGCGGCTTGAAAAACAACGACAAAGCATCGTTTGATGTGCGTTTCAGACGCAATCTTCCACGTATCATCTTCGCCTCTTGCGCTATGGCCGCGGTTCTGGCTATAGTCGCGCATTACTCAAGTGGATATTATGACGGCACAAAGATTGAAAAAATCAGCTCTCTCATTGTTCTGGTGGCCTCGGGCCTAGCCACATATTCGCTCGCCATCCTCGGGACTGGCGCTATCACCGTACAAGACATCAAAAAATTATTCGCAAGAAAGAAAGCGTCATGAAAAAACGCATATTTTCGGGCATGCAGCCCACAAACAAACTGACCCTCGGCAATTATCTGGGTGCGCTCCGCAATTGGGTAAAATTGCAGGACGAGCCGGACACGGAATGCATTTATTGCGTTGTCGATCTGCACGCCAACACGACGGGTTATAATCCCGACACCCTCAAACAATCCACGCGTGAAGTGGCCGCTGCCTATATCGCGGCGGGGGTTGACCCGAAACGCTCCATCATTTTCCCGCAGTCTGCCGTGCTCGGCCATGCGCAGCTTGGCTGGATGTTCGGCTGTATCACGCCGCTTGGCTGGTTGAACCGTATGACGCAGTTCAAGGACAAGGCGGGAAAAGACAAAGAGAAAGCGTCTGCCGGGCTTTACACCTATCCGGTGTTGATGGCCGCTGACGTTCTGCTCTATCACGGCACGCATGTGCCCGTCGGCGACGACCAGAAGCAGCATGTCGAGCTGATGCGCGATATCGCGATTTCGTTCAACCAGCATATAGCCAAGCGCGACTTTTTCCCGACGCCCGAGCCCCTTATCATGGGCGAGGCAACGCGCGTCATGTCGCTTCGTGATGGCACGGCCAAAATGTCGAAATCCGCTGAAAGCGACATGAGCCGTATCAACCTGACCGACGATGCCGACACGATCGCGAACAAGATCAAGAAGGCGAAGACGGACGCGGGCAATGTTCCGGCGGCGGAAAGCGAATTCGAAGGCCGTCCGGAAGCCAAGAACCTTATGACGATCTATGCCGCTTTGTCGGACACCAGCCGGGAGAAGGTGATGGCGGAATATGGCGGCCAGCAATTCTCAGTCTTCAAGGGCGCTCTGGCCGATCTGTGTATTGCCAGGCTGGGACCGATCACGGGCCGTATGCGCGAATTGACGCAGGATACGGCCGAAATCGACCGCATTCTGGGCGAAAGCGCGGACAAGGCCAATGCGATTGCGGCCCCGATCCTCAAACAAACCGAGGAAATTCTCGGGTTCTGGCAGCGATAGCCTATAAATTTGCGTGAAAAGGCGCGGCTGTCTTATGAATGGCTTGTACGGGTAACCAGCCAAGGTATAATCGATTCATGATGCTGCGTCTTTTCATATTCATTGCCGTTCTCGCCATGCCCTCGCTGGCCCACGCCGACTATTTCTTCTGGGAAGACGAGAAGACGGGTCTGACCATGACTTTCCCAGACACCTGGAAGATGCAGAACAACGCCAATGTCGATACGATCATGACGATCGGAGGCCCCTCTGACAATGCGCAGCCTGTATGCCGCGTCGATGCCCGTTCCGACAAACGCTTCACTATTTTCCCTGTTCGCTATAACGACGCCGTGCAAAAGGTTGCCGTAAGCAAGCCGTTCTGGGAGAAATATCTGGCCCAGTATGATGGCTATACCCTTGGTGGCGTCTACGACAACGCCGGACTGGGCAAGGGCAATGCCAGCTTTGCGCTTGCTTCTTATAAATCGCATCTTGGAAGCGTTCTGCAATCCCGTCGCGCGATCATGTTCGCCTCGATCTACGGCGATAAGCTCTATGTCGTGGAATGCTCCGCTCTCGCGCACGGTTATGACCGTTGGGAAATGGATTTCCGTGGGGTGATCAAGTCCATCGACTTCAAAAAACACTATCACGAACTGCCAACGGGCGATTACGCCAATTTCCTGAAGGACGCGGAACTGTATTTCTGGAGCCCGTCGGGTCCGGAAGGTACAATCGCCTACTAATCCTTGCCATACGCTTGAGCGTCCTGCATTCTGGCCCTAATAGGGTGTCCTGAATGCAAATCTATCTTCCCATCGCCGAAATGTCCGTGCCTGCCGAGAGCCTCGCCTTGCTGGGCATTGCGGTCGGTTTCCTGTCCGGTGTGTTTGGCGTCGGCGGAGGCTTTTTGGCGACGCCGTTTCTGTTGTTTATGGGTATTCCGCCGGCTATCGCGGTGGGAACGCAGGCAAACCAGCTGATTGCAACCAGCGTAACCGGCGTTTTTGGGCATTGGCGCAAGGGCAATGTCGATCCGGTTCTCGGTCTGGTCATGACTGTCGGAGGGATGGCCGGTACCGTTATCGGTATTTTCATCTTCCGGATTTTGCAGCATTTCGGCCAGATCGATCTGTTTATCGCAGCCGCTTATGTGATTTTGCTGGGTAGTATCGGTCTTATGATGCTGGTCGAAAGCATCACGGCCATGTTGAACCGCCACAAGGTAACGGATATCGAAAGCCTTGCGCAAAAAGAGTTCTTTCGCAACCTCCCTTACAAGATCCGTTTCGCGAAATCGCGTTTGTATATTTCGGCATTGCTGCCTATGGGCATAGGTTTCCTTGGCGGCATCATGGTTTCCATTCTCGGTATCGGGGGCGGTTTCGTTATCGTTCCGGCGATGATCTATATTCTGGGTATGCCTACGCTGCTGGTGGCGGGCACATCGCTGTTCCAGATAATCTTTATTTCCGCCTTTGCGTGCGTTCTCCACGCAGTCACCAGCCATACGGTCGATATCATGCTGGCGCTTATCATGATGGCGGGCGGTGTGATCGGCGCGCAGGTTGGAGTGCGCATTGCGCGCCATCTGAAAGGGGCTTCAGCGCGTATTGCGCTGGCAGTGATCATTCTCGGCGTTTGTGTACGCATGCTGATGGAATTGTTTATGCAGCCCGCCGACGTCTTCACGATGGATATGCTGTCATGAAGACAATTCTTTTTCTTCTCGCCCTTTTTATCGCTGTGCCTGCCTACGCGCAGAAGGCGCCGCTAAAAATCGAAATCGCCGAAGACAGGGTGGATATCAGCACGGGATTTAACGGCACGCGCGTGGTTGTTTTCGGCACGACGGCGGAACCAGACCACGATATTATCGTTACGCTTAAAGGACCGGAGCAAACCGTGGCGATGCGCCGCAAAGGGCGGGTCATGGGCGCATGGATGAACACCAAAACGGTCGAGTTCCGCCGTGTGCCGAGCTATTACGATTATGCATCTACCCTGCCGGAAACATACTTTTCCGGTAACCAGGAGTTGTTTGCCGAGCACGAGCTCGGTGTGGAGCATCTTGGCTTTTATCCCGAAGACGCCGATGAGGATGCGACTATTGTAGAATCCTTTAAGGATGCGCTGGTTAGAACCATGCAGAAAAAGGGTTTTTACCCGCTCGCCGGACATGGCCTCAACATTATCGACCCGCAATTTTTCAAAGCCAATTTCGATTTGCCCCCGGGTGTTCCGACCGGGCTTTACAGGGTCGAAGCACTTGTCCTTAAAAACAACACGGTGATCGCACAAGAAACGCGCACACTGCAGGTGGGACAAGTCGGGTTTAACGCGCGTGTGTATCTTTTTGCGCAGAATTATTCATTTTTCTATGGTGTGTTTGCGGTGGTAATGGCGTTGGCTATAGGGTGGTCGGCTTTTACATTCCTGAGGAGGGATTAACATGAGCGAACAGCCCCCAATCATCGATGCCGAAATTGTGGCGTCCCAACAGGGCCGCAAGGGCGATGGCGGAACTTATCTTGTCGTGGCGGACGATTCCGATGAATTCCGCACGGCCCTGCATTATGCCTGCATCCACGCACGGCATAACCGCGCAAGGCTCGGTATTCTGCATATTATCGATGATCAGGATTTCCAGCATTGGGGGGCCGTCGAAGACCGGATGAAGAAGGAGCTGCGCGAACAGTCCGAGAAATATCTCTGGACGATCGCCAAAACAGCCAATGATATCAATGGCACTATCCCTTCGCTGTATATTGCGGACGGCGAGCCGGGAGAGGCTTTGCTTAAAGTCATCGATGGCGACACCCATATCGCAAAGCTTATTCTTGGTGGTAAAACAGGCTCTTCGCCCGGACCATTGGTCAGCTTCTGCATAGGCAAGGGGCTGGATAGGCTGCGCGTGCCGGTGGTGGTGGTGCCGGCCCATCTGAAAGAGTTTTCTTGATTTTCACAAACATCTTGAATAGGACTTGGCGCATCCTATTTTAGAGGCTGTCATGTTTATACAAACCGAAAATACCCCCAATCCAGCTACCGTGAAATTTCTTCCGGGCCGGGCCGTCATGCCGAATGGCGTGGCAGAGTTCATGAATGCCGAAGCCGCAGCCAAATCTCCGCTTGCCGAGCGTGTGTTTGGTATCGTCGGTGTGCAGAGCGTGTTCTTCGGCGCGGATTTCATTTCCGTTACCAAATCCGAAAATTCCGACTGGTCCCAAATCAAGGCACCCGTGCTGGCCGCCGTCATGCAGCATTTTTCCATGGGCGAACCTTTGTTCCGGGACGGGCAGGATGGCGCGGCTGCGAATGACGATCTTCTCGATGAAATCTCGAAACAGATTAAGGAACTGATCGATAAGCGCGTCCGTCCGGCTGTGGCTATGGACGGCGGCGATATTGTTTTTGATCGTTTCGACCAAGGTATCGTTTATCTGAAAATGCGCGGAGCCTGTGCCGGTTGCCCGAGTTCTACAGTAACGCTCAAGAACGGTGTTGAAACCATGCTCCGCCATTATGTGCCGGAAGTGCTCGAAGTGCGCCAGTCTATGGAATGATTACTCGACAGAGATGTCGTCAGAAACGTCCGACGCATGGCGATCGGACGTTTTTTTGTCTTTGGCCTGTTGTTCTTCCAGCAAGTCAGCCGGAACCGTATAGAGCGCGCCAAACCAGCGCCAGCGCGGCTCGCTGCCATCGGTTGTCGCAACGGGAAGCGTGCAATTGATGCGCGGACGTTCTTCGGCAAACGGTGTCTGCATGCGTATTTCAACGCGTGTGTTCATGATTTCCAGTTCCGGCTTTTCCTGGCTGGACGAAAAGCAAGACAGGTTTTTCAACGATTTTGCCATATATTCAGGCACGGTGAAGCCGATCGCCGGCGTGAGCGTTTTCAAGACAGTGTCGGACGGCGATATGTCACGCACGGGCAGGGGCAGGGCGTTTGCCGTCATCTGAAAACGTTCCAGATCGCCGTATCGTTCTGTAAGCGTGAAGCGCGGCAGCGCGTAAATATCTTGCCCCGCATACGCAACGCCGGATTGTTGCCCCATGGCGGCTTTGAAGCCCATATTGCGCAAAATCTTGCTGTAAGCGGAGTCATATTCACCAAACGGGTAGGCGAATATATCCGTTTCAACATCCAGTTCATCGCGAATTTTGCTGATCGAATTGTTTATCTCTCTCTTTATGTCGGCGCTGGGTGCACCCGATAGCCTGCTATAGTTGGCGGGATGCAGGCCAAAGCTGGCAAGCGGACTGCGTTTCAGCCTGCGCAGTTCGTCCCAGTCCATGTATGTACCCGAGCCTATTTTGTCTGACGGAATAAACACAGTGAAGGGGAATTCATGCTGTTCCAGAACAGGCAGGGCGATATCGACAAGCGATTTGTCTGCGCCGTCAAAAGTCAGGGCGACGGTTTTCGGACCGATCTTTTTTCCGGCAATAAAGGCCTCGATGATTTCGGGCAAGGGCTTGACCACATAGCCGCCGCTGCTGAGTTCATCGATCTGCGCCATGAATTGATCGACGGTTACACTGGATGTCGGCGTATCATCTTGCCCGATGGTAAAATATGTGAAAACAACAGCCGCCTTGGAATCGTAATCCGCAGTGTCCGAAGCTGCGTAGGCATCGACCGCAAAACAGAAAACGATGCCAAACAACAGCCAGACCGGTTTTAAGGAAAAAGGGGGCATGCGCGGAAATTACCCGATCCAGCATGGGTTTGCCAGAGCAAAAAGAGGGGCTTGATCTCGCTGTCGAATAGGTTACGTAGTATGAAGTCATTAACATAGCGCGATTTTTTTAGGAAGGATCACATGACCGACGGCAAGAAACTAGACGATAATGCGCTCGATATTTTGTTCCGCACGGCCCGCACATACAATGGCTGGCAGGGCAAGGATGTTCCGGAAAGTCTGGTCCAGCAAATTTACGATGTTATGAAATGGGGGCCAACGTCCGCCAATTGCTGCCCTTTGCGCATTGTTTTCGTACGCTCGGAAGAAGCCAAGCAAAAACTGAAGCCGTTGCTGGATAAAGGCAATCAGGACAAAACGATGGAAGCACCGGTTGTCGCGCTTTTTGCTATGGATCGTAAATTCTACCTCAACGCGCACAAGCTTGCGCCGCGTATAGATATCAACAGCTGGTATGTCGGGAAAGCCGAGGCCAACAAGGAAACCGCCGCATTGAACGGCACGCTGCAAGCGGCGTATTTCATGCTCGCCGCGCGCTCGCTAGGGCTGGATTGCGGGCCTATGTCCGGTATCGACAGGCAGGGTATCAAGGATGCGTTTTTCCCAGACCTCGATGGTGAAGTGAAGTTTGTATGCAGCATCGGCTACGGAAACCCGGACAAGGTTTATCCGCGCGCGCAACGTCTGGATTTTGACGAGGCCTGTAAATTTGTCTGAGTTTGATAAGCCTGTTCTCGCACTGGATTCCGCGCTTGGCGGATGTGTGGTTGCTGTGCTGGACGGCGACAGGGTGTTCAGCCGCACCCTTGAAACATCCCGTGACCAGGCGGCAAAACTCATGCCGATGGTGCAGGATGTGGTGGCCGAGGCAGGGATAGGTTTTGCGGATCTGGGATTGATAGTCACCACACACGGACCGGGTTCTTTTACCGGGCTGCGCATAGGTCTTTCAACAGCACGCTCTTTGGGACTTGCCCTTGGCATTCCCATACAGGGCGTAAGCACGCTCGCCGTTGTCGCGCAGAGCTGTGCACCGAAGCAAGCGTGTCTTGTCGTACTTGAATCGAAGCGGGCAGATTTCTACACGCAATCTTTTGATGAGAACGCGAATCCGGTGGGAGAGCCAGTATGCTTGCTGTCTTCCCAGCTGCCGGATGATGCGCTCTTGTGCGGCGACGGCGTGGCGCGCGTGAGAACAGAAACAGGAAGAGCCTATTCCGATGCCGTATCCTGCATCCTTCCGGACCCCGTCCTTTTGGCCAGATCGGGGCGTGATATTTTTATCAAAAACGGCCGCAAGGCGCAGAAACCCGAGCCCCTTTACATGCGCGGGGCCGATGTATCCGTGTCTAATAAGCAGCAACGGCAAATAAATGACTATCCGGCATAAGAATTTCTTTGGAAACCCATAGTCAAAGTGCTTATACTGGCAAGTATATTTTTTTATATTTGCTCTATTACTGAGGATAGACATGCCGGACCAAATCACACATTCCAATTTGCTCGCCCTGACAACGGAAATAGTTGCGGCCCACGTTGCCAACAACACCGTTCCGCAGAATGAGATGCCTGCCTTGATTGAGCAGGTTTTCCGGACTTTGTCAGGTCTTGGCGGGGGCGGCTCGGGTGTCATCTCGGGTGATCGTCCTCTCCCGGCGGTTCAAATCAAGAAATCCGTAACGCCGGAATATATCGTTTGTCTTGAAGACGGCAAGAAGCTGAAGATGCTCAAACGTCACCTGAAGACAGCCTATGATATGTCACCGGAAGAATACCGTGAGCGTTGGGGCTTGCCCGCCGATTATCCGATGGTCGCGCCGAATTACGCCAAGCAGCGTTCGCGCCTTGCCAAGGACATCGGCCTTGGGACCAAGGGCAAACCCAAGAAATAACTATTTCGACAATTCCTTGCTTCGGGCGGTCGCTTTGGCGACCGCTTCGTCCATCAAGGCCTGCCATCTGCCATCCATCAGTGTGGCGAGAGCGGCGGCAGTTGTGCCGTTGGGGCTGGTGACATTTGCGCGCAGTATATCGGCGGGCGTGTCTGAATCCTTTTCGGCCAACGCGGCAGCGCCGATCACTGTCTGGCGTGCAAGCGCCATCGACATTTCAGGGGTTAGTCCGGATTTCGTTCCGGCTTCCGCCAGCGCCTCTATCAGATAAAACACATAGGCAGGACCGCTTCCGGATACGGCTGTAACGGCATCGAGGAGATCTTCTCTGTCCGTCCATTCAACATGTCCCATCGAGGAAAGAAGTGCGTTGGCAGCGTTTCTGACATTGGTTTCAACATCCGGCGACGCGCAAGCAACTGTCATGCCTTTACCGATAGCGGCCGGTGTGTTCGGCATGGAGCGGATGACGGGACGATCACCAAGACGTTTTTGGAACGAGCCTATGGTTTGCCCAGCCGCAATAGAAAGTATCGGCAGTGAAGGGGGGAGCATTGGCGCGATCTTTGCGCAGAAATCTTCCATGATTTGTGGCTTGATGGCGATGACGAGCAAATCCCAGTCTTTTGCGAATTTACCAAAAGATGCTTCATCGGTGCAGCCTGTGATAACGCTTTTGCCCGTCAGTTCTGCCGGAAGCCCGTTTGGGTCAAGAATGTCGACATGGGAAAGCAATCCCGAGGATATCCAGCCACGTACCATGGCAGTTCCCATTTTGCCGCATCCGGCCAGACCGATTTTATAGTGGTTGTTCATAGCCTACTCTAACAATCATTTCCCAAACAGAGAAGGACCTCAAAAGGTCCTTCGCATACAGGCTTCCAAAGGATCAAAAATCCTACGATTCACCGGCTGCTGGCATAAGCGCGAGCTGGAGTTGCGCAGGATCATGCGCGTGTCCGCGTGACAGCATATCGAACACGGGAAAGAAACGTTCGCATTCCGAAATGGCTATATCGACCAGGTCTTCCAGATGCTCGGCACCCGATGTCTGCGTCATCCCGCGGAACAATGTCGTATGGCGGAAGCAGGGAATGTCCGTGCTCTCGCGGAAATCAAAGTGGCCGAGCCAAAGCTTGGAGTTGATATCGGTCATGGTCTTGGCGGCTTCGTCCATCGCGTCACGCTTTATTTCAAGATCGTAGAGACAGCAGAATTGCATCGCAGAATATTCTTCCTGCCATTGGAAGAAGAGTTTGTATTCGCCCATTTTGCCCGTGACCTGAACGGTGAGTTCATCCTCGGTCATGCGGTCGAACGTCCATTCGTTCGCGTACATAATCTCTTCAACGCTATCGAGCGGGTTGCTGACGTCTTCGAAGATTTCTTTTTCCGAGGCGACTTGGCTCATTATTTTTTCTTTCCTGTTTTCGGGGCAGGCTTTTTAGCGGATTTTTTGGCTGGTGCTTTTTTGGCGGCTGCCGGTGCGGGAGCGGTCTTCTTACCGGACAGGGCAGCAACCTGTTTTTGCAATTCTTTTACCTGCGCTTCCAGGCGGTCAAAATCTTCGCGGGGCACGAGATCCATGCGCGCGGCCATTTCATCGAAGCGGGCTTTGATATCGTTCAAGAGCTGCTCACGCAGGCCGGAGAACACGTTCAGCGCGCCGCCTGCAACGCGGGAAAGATCATCGAACAATTTGGGGTCTGGTTTCATACGACTCAAAATTCGTTGGTTCCGAGGCTGGTTTTGTAACATCGTGCGTGGAGTCGGGGCAATCAAACCCTCAAATAGTTGTGCACATATCCACCGCAGATTTCCGCGGCTTTCAGGCCCCCTCAAAAGAGGCTATGGCTTGTTAACGGTTTTCAGGTAAAATGTAACAAGCAAAAGGAGTTACCTATGATTGTCGTAACAGGTGGTGCAGGCTTTATCGGATCCAATCTCGTGGCGGGGCTGGAAGAGCACGGTGTAAGCGACATCGTGGTGTCCGATGTGCTCGGCACCGAAGACAAATGGCGTAACATAGCCAAGCGCGAAATACGCGATGTGGTGCACCCGGACCGCTTGTTCGATTACCTGAATTCCCACGCCAAAGAGATCTCCGTCATCTTTCATATCGGGGCGATTTCCTCGACCACCGAAACGGATGCCGACCTGATCATAGATACGAATTTCGTTTTGTCTCGCCGTTTGTGGAAATGGTGCTGGAAAAACAATGTCCGCTTTATCTACGCCTCGAGCGCCGCGACCTATGGCGACGGGCATCATGGTTTCAGCGACGACCAGAGCATCGAAGGGCTCAAGCACCTTGCACCTCTTAATGCCTACGGCTGGTCCAAACATGTGTTCGATCGCCGTATAGCGCGCGTGGTCGAAACGCAATCCGAACCGTTGCCGCCGCAATGGGCAGGCCTCAAGTTCTTCAACGTTTACGGCCCGAACGAATATCACAAGGGCGAACAGATGAGCGTTGTCTGCAAGCTGTACCCGCAGGTGCAGGCGGGTGCCGCGGCGCGCCTGTTCAAATCCCACCATCCGGATTATCAGGACGGTGGACAGCTCCGTGACTTTGTGTGGGTCGGCGATGTTGTCGATGTCATGCTCTGGCTCTACGACAATCCGGGTGTGAACGGCATTTTCAATGTCGGCTCGGGCAAAGCGCGTTCGTTCAAGGATCTTGCCGAGGCGACCTTCCGTGCTTCCGGCAAGCCGGCCAAAATCAACTTCATAGACATGCCGGAAACACTGCGCCCGAAATACCAGTATTACACGCAGGCGGATATGACGAAGCTGATTGCCGCAGGGTATGATAAGCCGTTCACGGAGCTGGAAGACGGCATCACAAAATATGTGCGCGATTATCTGTCGAAGGCCGATCCTTACAGGTAATTCATGACACACCGTACTCCGGAATTTAATGCTCAAGCAGATAGATTAAGGGCCGCTTTGGCGGTCGCGCTCGATAGGGCAATCGAGATAAATTTGTTTGATAAAAATGATATCATAAATGAACATTTTGAAGCGGATGAATGGGGATTGGTGATAGATGGGCTTGATTACGATGTTCAGCATAAGTCCTGTAAAGATGAGGTGCTGAAAAATCTGATATTGGATTATAAAGAAGAGCATAGAATGTTATGCGCTATTTATGATGCTGTGATGGGTGACAAGGGTTAAAAATCGCCCTATAGTCCGCCCCATGGCATTGACATTTCCGAACATTGATCCCGTGGCGATTGCGCTCGGGCCTGTACAAATCCGCTGGTACGCGCTGGCGTATCTGGCGGGTATTCTCCTTGGCTGGTTTTATGCGCTCCGCGTGGCTGCGTGGGACGAGGCTAAAGGGGCGCGTCCGAACCGTGCGGATATTGACGACTTTCTGCCGTTCGCGGTGCTGGGCGTCATTCTCGGCGGGCGTCTGGGCTATGTTCTGTTCTATCAACCCGGCTATTATCTTTCTAACCTTTCGGAAATTATGCAGGTCTGGCATGGCGGCATGTCGTTCCACGGCGGTGCGCTGGGTGTGATAATAGCGCTTATCATCTATTCGCTGGTCAAGGGCATACCTATGTTTCGCCTCGGTGATCTAATGGCGTTATGCTGTACGATCGGCCTGTTTTTCGGCCGCATCGCCAATTTCATCAACGGTGAATTGTTCGGCCGCGTTACCGATGCGCCTGTCGGTATGGTTTTCCCGGACGGCGGGCCGCAGCCGCGCCATCCAAGCCAGTTGTATGAAGCTGCGCTCGAAGGCGCTTTGTTGTTTGTCGTTTTAAGCCTGCTGATGCGCAACGACTGGGTGCGTAACCGCCCCGGTATAGTCGGCGGCTCCTTCCTGATCGGTTACGGCTTCTCGCGCATGTTCGTGGAGCTGTTCCGCGAGCCCGATGCGTATCTGGGCTTCCTCACATTCGGTATGACCATGGGGCAGTGGCTCTGCGTGCCGATGATCCTCGTGGGTACGGCCTTCGTCGTCCGTGCAGTGAAACGGCCAGCCTATGTCCCAGCCCAGCAAGCTGCTTGATATTATCCGCTCTCGCATCGCCCTGCACGGGCCGATGGGGCTGGAGGAATACATGGCGCTCTGCCTCGGCCACCCCGAGCACGGCTATTACATGACGCGTGATCCGTTCGGCGTGGATGGCGATTTCACCACCGCGCCGGAAGTTTCCCAATTGTTCGGAGAGATGATTGGCGTCTGGCTGGCCGACCTGTGGATAAAATTCGGCAAGCCGTCCGAGTTTATCCTGCTGGAAGTAGGGCCCGGGCGGGGGACATTGATGGCCGATATCATGCGGGCCACCAGACGTGTCGCCGGCTTTCACAAGGCCGCGAAAATCCATCTGATGGAGATGAGTCCGGCCTTACGAAACGCTCAGTCCAAGGCTCTGGCGAATTATGAGACGAAATGGATCGATGATCTGGGGGCGCTGAATTCCGCCATTCCTGTCTTTATCGTGGGCAATGAATTCCTCGATGCGCTACCCATTCACCAGCTCGAGCGCCGTGATGGAAAATGGTTCGAGAGGGTGGTCGGACTGGGGGATGACAATTCGCTACAAATCGGTCTGAAAGATGCCGATTTTTCTCTGCTGGATGCCGTGCCAAAAGCAATTTTAAACAGCCATGAAAACGGCATTTTCGAAACGTCGCGGCCGTTAAATCAATTTGTTAAGTCTGTGAACAATTTGTTGATAAAACAATCCGGTGCAGCGTTATTCTTAGATTACGGCCATATGCGCTCGGATTTTGGAGATACTTTGCAAGCTGTAAAATCTCACAATTTCACAAACACTTTCGATACACCTGGTACTTGCGATCTCACAGCGCACGTGGATTTTGAAAATGTCGGGCGTTTGGCAAAAGGTGATGGTCTTTTTGTCCATGGGCCGGTCACGCAAGGCGAATTTTTAAAAAATCTGGGCATTGAATTTCGCGCCCAAAAACTGATCGAAGCATTGCAACCGAATGCATCGGGTGTTTGCGGCATAAATGAACCGCAAATTGACTCGATAAAATCCGGTTTGAATCGCCTTATCGATACGAAACAGATGGGCTCGCTTTTCAAGGTTATAGCCCTATGTCATGATCCGGAAATCATACCTGCGGGGTTCCATGAAGGTTTTTAAAGACAGCGCTTTCTCTTCTTTTTGTGGCGATGAAATCGCCTATGGTTTCTATGGACGCACAGGTGGTGTGAGCGATGGTATATATGCA
>JAPJRC010000109.1 GCA_030824805.1 Micavibrio sp. | reverse complement strand
GTAATATCAATGCGTTAAAAAAACGTAATTTTCTTAGCCGAAAATGAAAAAATATTTTTTCATTTGTCTCTTGCCAATCATTTTCATTCTGTCTAGGTTCGTGCTACTCTATAAGTAGACATCAACCGAGGACTGCATGAAAAAAAGGGTAAAACCTTTGAATGCGGAGCGAGCACGCGCTCGTTCCGGCCGCGATCTCTTTTCCTTTGCACAGGAAAACGAGTGGTTTGGCCTGCCTTTTGCCGAAATTTCCCCCCGGTTGAAGCTTTCCGTCAGTGAGCGCGCCAAACGTATGGCACTGCGCCTCGATCCCGGTAACCGTTTGGTACACTTGGTAATTCCGAAGCGCGCCTCCCTGCGTACGGCGTACCTCTTTGCCGAGCAAAACAAGGGCTGGATCCGCGAAAAACTACGCGATCTGCCGCGTCCCGTGCCTTTCCGTGACGGTGAAGTCCTTCCGATTCTCGGCCGCGACCGCACGATTATCATCTGTTACAACCCGGCCCTTAAGGTTACGGACATCCAGCTCAAGAAAGACGAGCTCCTGGTTCTGACCAATAAGACGGATCCGTCTGTACGCATACGCCGTTTCCTCATGGATTTGGCCCGTGAAAAGCTGACCGAGCTTTCGCTGGAAAAAGCCGCCATGGTTCGCCGCAAGCTTACCGATGTTCAGGTCAAGGACACGCGCTCCCGCTGGGGCAGCTGTACCGAAGACGGCATCCTTTCTTTCTCCTGGCGCCTCATTTTCGCGCCGGCCAAAGCTTTTGACTATGTCGTAGCGCACGAGGCGTCACACCTCGTCCATATGGACCACTCGGAAAACTTCTGGAAACTGTGCGAGCGCGTTTCCAAAGATTACGAGGAAGGCAAAACATGGATGCAGTTGAACGGACATAGTCTGATGCGTTTTGGGAATTCATCATCGTAGCCAACGGATGAATACCCATCTCCGACCCGCGGGGCCTTACACACCCCCGCGGGTTTTTCTTTGCCCGAATCCAGCCTATACTCCGGCATGGCCAAAACTCCCCTGATATATGACGGCGATATGGGCGGCGACGACCTATGGGCGATTTCCGCTTTGCTGGCACATCAGGACAAATTCCGCATACTCGGCTTTGCCACAGCATACGGGAATGTGAGCCAGCCTTTTGCCACACAAAATGTCCTGAATCATCTACACTGGTTAAAACAGGATAGTTTTGAGGTTGCACAAGGGGCGGACACGCCATGCGATGGTATGCGCCCTTTCGGTGATGACGCGTACGGAGAAGATGGTGTCGGGGGGGTTTCATTCCCGCTGTCACCACACAAAGCCACCCAACAGGACATAACCGATTGGTATGCGCGCAAGCTTGATATGGAAGAGCGGCCCGTAACCATATTTTGCACGGGTCCGGCTACTAACACCGCCCTTTTGCTTGAAAAATATCCAGATAAAGCGGCAATGATTGCAGAATTCGTCTTTATGGGCGGCGCATTGAACCCTCCCGGCAAAGATCACAAGCCTGTTTTTCTAAAAGACGGCACACAACGCATTGGAAACATCACAATTCACGCCGAATTCAATGCCTATCAGGATCCAAAAGCCTTAAATACAATCCTGAAGCATGGCGTTAAAACCACGATTGTCTCCGCCGATGCCACGCAGCATGTTGTCTATACCCAAGACCGGCAGGCCAGAATCCAAAGGCTCGGAGAGACGTACGGCGATGCACACCATCGCATGCTTATGGTGGTGGAACATTTGGACCGGCTGAAATTCGGCGTAGATGGGCCTTTCGTGCATGATCCCAGCGCGGCAGCCTATCTGATTAACCCGAATCTTTTTGTCAGTACGGATGTAAAGAATTTGTCTTTTGATGAAAGCTCGCCTCACCCAATGGAAACGTCCAAGCGCGGCGCTGCCAGCCTGACGGGTGCTTTTGGTTGGCATGCGAAATGGGTAAACGGGGTTACGGATAAAGCGGCTGTGTTCGATCTGATTGCCGACAGTATAGAAATTACGGTCTCGCGAGCTTCAGGAAATCAAGCGCGCCTTGAAGTATAAGCTGCGCGGCGAGTTTATCGACAACCTCGTTCCGCTTTGTTCTCGACATATCCACATCGTTGACCAGAAAATCATTCACAGCGGATGTGGATAAACGCTCGTCAAATAAGGCAATCCACAAATCCGTCCCCTGTTTCATCCCCAACTCCTGTGGGTAATTCTTCATCTCGTCGATAAAGGAACGAACGCGGTCACACGCGCCGCTGAGCGAGCCGTCCATATTGAGGGGCCAGCCGAAAACAAAGCCCCCTACTTCGAATTCACGTGAAACCACGGCAAGTTCTTTAATATCCGACTGAAACTTCGTGCGTTTGATGGTGCGCAACGGCGTAGCAATCGAGTGTCCCGCATCGCTGATAGCAAGACCTATGGTTTTTGTACCCAGATCCAAACCCAGCAGACGGGTATCGGTCGGGGTGCGATCAACAATGTCTTTCAAAAGGCCGATGGGCATAATCCTTGTGTACCCGCCCTCATTGATATTGGCCATGGTTTTTTCGATTTGATCCCGCTATCCTGCACGCATGAATCTTGCTCTGAACCTTTGGTGGATATTCGCTGTTCTTTCCGGCCTCGGCCTCGCGGGCCGAAATGTGCTCATGAAAACGGCCACCGGTAAAACCGATCCGGCGCTGGCCGCTATGGTACTTTCCGTATCAATGGCCTTGGTAAGCATGGGATTTCTCATCTATCAACGAATTTCACGTTCCGAACCGCTCGTTTCCGGACAGATCGATTTCACCGGCATTGCCATGGCGCTGATAGCCGGAATTTCACTCGCGGCGGCCAACATTTTTCTCGCCTACTCTTATAAAGAAGGTGGCGGCGCGGGCGTGGTGGCGATCCTGCAAAACGGCTTTTCCATCTCCCTCACCCTGCTCATCGGTGTGCTGTTCCTTTCGGAAATCATCAGGCCGCAACAGATGATCGGTATCGCCCTTGCCATGGCGGGCATCTTCCTGATCGTAAAGAAGTAAAAACCCCCGAAAATATCCTTGTTTTGCCTAGGGTTTGGCGGTTAAAACTATCCGTCACAAATCAAGGAACACCATGGACATCAATACCGTAAAGAAAGTGGCCACGCTCGCCCGCCTCGAAATGAACGAGAGCGAGCTGGAAGCCGTGCAAGTCAAACTGGGCAATATCATGAAATTCGTGGAACAGCTCGGCGAAGTGAACACTGACAATGTGGAGCCGCTGGCCAACGTCGTGGATATCAAACTGCGCCTGCGCGAAGACGTTGTGAATGACGGCGCGATGCAGGAAAAGGTTCTGGCGAACGCGCCTGAATCCATGGAAGGCTTCTTTGTAGTTTCGAAAGTGGTAGAATAGTTATGACTGACCTGACCGATATGACCCTCGCCGATGCCGTCAAAGGGCTGAAGGCAAAAAAATTCTCCTCGAAAGAAATTACAGAGGCGCACCTCAAGAAGATGGAAG
>JAPJRC010000031.1 GCA_030824805.1 Micavibrio sp. | reverse complement strand
GTTCCGGCAGCGTCGACTTCCCTTAATAGAAACGCGGCAAAAGCGGATACGGGTAAGCCGGCGGCGGATTTAAAAGGTTCAGGACAAAGTTTTCGAAACTGCTTTTCTTTTCAAGCCCGCATTGAAACTTCGTTTCCGTGCCCTGCATCTCGAAAGCAAACCCGGAATTATAGACGCAATCGTTGAAATAACGCCCTTCGTACACACGGCCGTTTCTTTCGAGCGCAAACCCGTCAATATGGGTATAACCGAATAAGGATTTTCCTTCTCTAAGCAAATCCGGAACAAACTTATCGGCATATTCCTTGTCGATAACGATGCGGAACTGCATTTCCGGTTTGCGGCTCTCGTTGAATTTTTCGATAGCCTGGTAAAGCTCTTTCATATCCATCAGGAACATATGACCTTCGGCCTTTTTGCCCGCAACAGGAACATAAGCCTCCGTGGCATTTTTCACATCGGTGTCGGCCACCCATTTGTCTGTCATGGGCTCACCGCCATATGCCATGTATGCAAACAATTCTTTACAATGGCCTTTAAGCTTTTTTAGCAAATCCATAAAATCCTCCGTGAACAAATGCCAATTAGCCATAAGAACAGCAATGCGGCAAGATTTTTTGCCGCACGCAGAAACCCTGTCTTTTCTGCATGAATTACAACGGCTTATATTTGCTTAAGCGAATTTGTTGCTTTTCGGGAAACCGTTGGGAGGAAGCTTGCCGGCATCGGCGCGGTTGCCGATCCATTCCTTGATATTGCCCACGGTGGTTTCACCGGCGCCGTATTTGAAAGACAAGCCCTGCTTCAGGTTGAAAGTCTTGAGGTCGGCCAGACCGCCATCCTTGTATTTCTGGAGCGCAACGCCTTTGCCACGCGCCATCTCCGGCAACTGGTCGAGTTTGAAGACCAGCATCTTGCGGTTCCGGCCGACAACGGCGATATGGTCATCGCCGTCGTTGATGAAGCGGAAGAGTTTCGCCTCGTCCTTTCCATCGACGTTGAGGACCTGCTTGCCCTTTTTGGTTTGCGCCAGAACATCGGACATTTTGACGACAAAGCCCTTACCGGCATCGCTCGCCACGATCATTTTGGCATCGGCACTGTAGACAGCGACATCGACGATGTCGGAATCATTAGGCAGATCGACCATCAGACGAACCGGTTCACCAAAGCCGCGGCCCGGCGGCAACTTATCACCGCCGATCGTATAGAACACACCGTTGGTGCCAAACAGAACGATCTTGTCGTTCGTCATGGCTTCGAAGACAAAGCCTTCCTTGTCGCCGTCTTTGTATTTCAATTCCTTGCGCTCGACGCCGTGGCCCTTCATGGCGCGGATCCAGCCCTTGGCAGAGCAAATGACCGTAATAGGTTCTTTCTCGACCATCATCTCTTCGAGATTTTCGATCGCAACAGGCGCCATGGCTTTGCCGACCAGCGTGCGGCGTTTGCCGAGCTTCGTCGTCTTGCCGAACATTTCGCCGAGTTTGCCGACCTGTTTTTTTATTACAGTCCACTGGCGCGCATCGGACTTGATGAGCTTTTCGAGTTCGTCTTTTTCCTTCGAAAGTGCATCATGCTCGCGCTTGATCTCAATTTCTTCCAGTTTCGCCAAAGAACGCAGGCGGATATTTAAAACAGCTTCGGCCTGCACTTCGGTCAGACCGAATTTTTTCATGAGGGCTGGCTTCGGCTCATCCGAATTGCGGATGATCTTGATGACCTCGTCGATATTCAGATAGACGATCAGATAACCGGCGAGCACTTCCAAACGGTGCAGGACTTTGCCGAGGCGGTGTTCGGAACGGCGGACCAGAACTTCCTTCTGGTGGTTCAACCAGCTTTGCAAAACTTCGCGCAGCGGCATCACACGTGGCACAAGACCGCCATCGAGAACGTTCATGTTCAGTGCGAATTTTACTTCAAGATCGGAATTGCGGAACAGCATTTCCATCAGCAGTTCAGGCTCGATATTGCGCGATTTCGGCACAAGAACGACGCGCACGTCTTCGGTGGATTCATCGCGCACGTCATCGAGCTGTGGAATTTTTTTGTTCGAAATAAGGTCGGCCAGACGTTCGATGAGTTTCGATTTCTGCACCTGGTACGGAATCTCTGTAACGACGATCTGGTAAGAACCGCCTTTGAGTTCTTCCTTCTCCCAACGCGCGCGCAGACGGAACGAACCTTTGCCTGTGCGGTAGCTTTCGGCGATGCTTTCCTTGCTTTCGACAAGAATACCACCCGTCGGGAAATCCGGCCCTGGAATGAAGCGCACGAGTTCCTTGTCCGTCACGTCGCCTTCCAGCATGGCGAGCATCGCATCGCACATCTCAGCGACATTGAACGGCGGAATGTTGGTCGCCATACCGACGGCGATACCGGATGAACCGTTGGCGAGCAAATTCGGGAAACCGCCCGGCATAACGATCGGCTCTTCTTCCGAACCGTCATAGGTGGGGCGGAAATCAACCGCGTTTTCATCGATGCCTTCAAGCAGCAGCTTGGCCACTTCGGTCATGCGCGCTTCGGTGTAACGCATCGCGGCGGCGTTATCACCGTCGATATTACCGAAGTTGCCCTGACCATCGACCAGCGGATAGCGGACCGAGAAATCCTGCGCCAGACGCACCATCGCGTCATAAACCGAAGAATCGCCGTGCGGGTGGTATTTACCGATGACGTCGCCGACCACGCGGGCCGATTTTTTCGGCGGGGTCGTCGGGTTCAACTGCAATTGGTACATCGCGAACAAAACGCGGCGGTGCACAGGCTTCAAACCGTCGCGCACATCGGGCAGCGAGCGGGACATGATGGTCGACAACGCATAGGACAGGTAGCGTTCGGACAGGATCTTGTTGATCCCCTCATCGACGATTTTTGGCTCGATTGCTGTTTTTGTGGGTGTTTTCTTAGCCATAATACCTAGGCAACGCTGTCCTTAGAGTCCCGTGAATCCGCCACATGTTTGGCATAGCGGGTCTCGAAACGCAAGCGCGGATCGGGCACACCTTTCGTATGATGGGCAAAAACCCAGTGCTCCATGAAATGGCCCGTCATCTTGATTCCCTTGGCAATTTCTTCGGAATCCAAAGGCCCGCCATTGGGTTTCAAAAAGGACGGAAGCTCCAAAAGCTTGCCTTTATAAGGCTCTGCGGCAGCATAGGAAACCGCCCGCCCCGACTTCGGTGAGACATAGGCCAGCGTCTTTGCATCGCCGCCGCCGGCGCAGCGCGTCAGGTCAAGGCCGAAACCCAGCTCCTTGAGCAGCGCAATTTCCCAGAACACATAGGCGGCCCCCCATATCTCCTGATCCATCATTTCAATCAACGTTTTAAAACCGTGGAACAGCCCTTCGTGACCTTCACGTTCGGGCAGCGCTGCATCACAAAGCGCACAGGCGGATAACAGGGCGGACAATCGCAACGGGTCATCCAGAATGCCGTGTGGAAGACCGCGTTCCTGCTCCATGGTGATGGCGCCAAGCTGGTCCGCCACGCGGGATTTCCAGTCGATGGAAAGCAACGTCCCGGGCTGGAGCATGCCGCGTTTGGAAGAGCTTTGCGCGCCGTGTACATAACCCGCATGACGCCCGTGATGCTCCGTCAGCACGCTCACAACCGCCCCGCCCTCGCCATGTGCGCGGACAGCGAGGACAAAACCTTGATCGCGCCATTGTTCCATGAAATATGTGTACCCCAAGAGGGAGAGTGCTGTGAATCAGAATATTGAAAAGGTTGGAATCGCAGGTGTCGGCGCGCTGGGCTCCATTGTAGCAAAAGCGCTGGCCGAAGGCATCGAGGGCTATAGCTTGCACGCTGTGAGCAATCTTGCACCCGTGCCGTTTGATATCCCTAACGTGGATTTTGAAACACTGGTCCGCGATTGCGATATCATCGTGGAATGTCTTCCTGCGGCCAATGCGCGCGATCTCGCCAATCTGGTTCTGGATGCCGGCAAAACAATGGTGATGATTTCCAGCTGTGCGCTTGTCCTCTATCCCGAACTTACCGAGAAAGCCAAAAACGCAAAAGGGCGCATTATTGTGCCAAGCGGTGCATTGTCGGGGCTGGACGGCGTTTCCGGCATGGCGGCGGATAAGATAACGGAATCAAAAATTATCAGCTCAAAGCCACCAAAGGGGTTTAAGAACGCGCCATATATCAATGAAAAAAATATAAACCTTGAAGAGATGCAAAATAGGTTCATGATCTTCTCAGGCAATGTGTTCGAAGCAGCCAAGGCCTTCCCCGCCAATGTGAATGTGGCGGCCAGCCTTGCTTTGGCTGGGATTGGTCCGGAAAAAACGCAAGTAGAGGTCTGGGCCGACCCTGACGCAAAAGGCAACAGTCACGAGATCGTTGTAAGCGGCCCGGGCAGTGTTATCCGCGCCAAAATTGAAAACGTGCCCGACCCCTCGAACCCGAAAAGCAGCATGCAGGCCGGCTATTCCATTGTGGCCGCTCTGAAGAAACGCAAAGCCAACCTGACCTTTTTCTAGGAGTAAAAATGCCCCTTCCCGCAAAAGCCTTTTACATGATCCGCCACGGAGAGAGCACGGCCAATGTCGGCCAGTTTGCCTCTGGCCATGTCGACGTTCCGCTTACGGAAAAAGGCATTGCCCAAGCTTATGCTGCCGCCGAAATCGTCAAAGCGCTGGAGATAAAACCAAGCGTCGTGATCCACTCGCACCTTCAACGCGCCAGAAACACGGCGATGATTCTGAATGAAGTTTTGAAGGCCCCGACCTTTGAACATCCCGAAATCGCCGAACAGCATTTTGGTGATTGGGAGGGCAAGCCGTGGGATTTAACCCGCCAGCCGACACGTGACGGCATTGATCCGCCCAACGGCGAAACGCACGCGGCGTTTCATGAGCGGGTCAAAAACGCGGTGACGAATTTCGTCAACTCCCACGAAGGCCCCGTGATGATCGTCTGCCATGGTGGCGTGTTCCGCGCACTCGGTGCTTTATACGGCCAAAAAATCCACGGGATCGACAATTGCGCGCTCCACTATTTCGAGCCGATAGAACACGAAACATTCCCTTGGAATATGCGTAAATTCTAGTCTTTGCGGAAGATGTAAGCTGGCCCGGCGCCGCCGTTTAAGGACTTCACGTATCGCGCCAGATAATCGGCATCATCACGGTTAAACCCTCGTGATACAGCCTGTGGTGCCAGAAGCGTTTCATTCAGGGCGCCAGTCGCCTCAAGCCGTGGCAAAACAGCCGACCGGACTTCATTGCGAGCGGCGTCAAAAGCGATGCAGGCGGCAAAACCGCGCTTTTCGGACACCGGTACGATGGAACAATACGCCACACCGTCGGAGCCATGCGGGGTTATTTCGGCCACCGCATTCTGCACGATATCGCGCCCCTGATTTTGCGCCACATGCGCCAAAGGTGAACCCGCGGACCATTGCAAAAACTGCGCAGCCTGCTTGGCCCCTTTATATTCCGCAGTGTAAGCGGATGACCAGTGATCGGCGCCAATAAGGTTCGTTTGCGCTGTAATACGGTTGCCTTCGCCGACCGCATAAGTCGTTTGCAGTGAGTGTGCGATCTGTGCCGTCATGCCCAGAGCATCAAGCCTGCAGGTGACCGCCTTCTCATTTGCGGGCAGGCACGCCTCGCGGAACGCCGTGTTGGTGGCGCGGTTGTAATAGATGGCCGTTTTATTAACCGGTAGAGCAAGCTCACTTATCATCAGTTCATGGGCTGAAGCCGATGTATCGGCGGGCGGTGCAAAATATGTGTTGTTATCGGCGGAGCTGTTGGCTAGCACCGCTGTTATGGCCACGCCTGTCGCGAGGCCCACACCACCCAGAACATGCTTGGCTTTTATCATTTTAAAACAATATGTAAATATTTAAGCCTTGTCAATCGCTTCCCATACAGCCAGCGCCTGTCGCGTTTCGGCCACATCATGGACTCGGAACACCCGTGCGCCTTTCTGATATCCCGTGATCGCGGCAGCGAGGGCCCCCGCCAGCCTTTGATCAGCGGGAACATTCCTGTCCAGCCCGGCTATGAACCTTTTACGCGACGCGGCCAGCATCAAAAGAACGTCCAAAGAATTAAATTTTTCAAATTTATTCAATATACTCAGATTGTGTTTTAATGTTTTCCCAAAGCCCAAGCCTGGATCGCAGATGATCCTGTTTTTGGCAATACCGGCCGCCGTGCAGGCCGCTACACGCCCTTCAAGATAGTCAAAAACCTCGGCAACCACATCGTCATAGGATGGCGCATCCTGCATGCTACGCGGATCGCCTTTCATATGCATAAGACAGACATAGCAGTGAGTATTGGCGACAACGGCCAAAGCGTTCTGATCGTGCGTAAGGGCGCTGACATCGTTCACCATACCCGCTCCCTGCTCTAGCGCCGCTTTCATAACGGTCGCATGGCGTGTGTCGATCGACAGCATGGCCCCGCACCCCCGAAGCCCTTCGAATACAGGGATGACGCGGCGAAGCTCCTCTTCCACCGGAACAGGCTCCGCCCCCGGGCGGGTGGATTCTCCGCCGATATCGAGGATATGCGCGCCCTCTTCGACCATGCGTAGTCCATGCGCTATAGCCTTTTCGGGCGAAAAAAACTGGCCACCATCGGAAAAACTATCCGGCGTGACATTTACAATCCCCATCAGGATCGGGCCAGAATGGTTCAAAAACGGATCATTCATTCCAGCCATCCTCCACCGGCAGAGCTTCCTGCCCTTCCGGCAAAGCTTTCAGCAAAGCCTCAAGGCTCCGGCCGCTTTCGGGATGAGTCCATTCATCGAGAATATCGGACATAGGCATCAGAACAAACGCACGCTCGTGCATCCGCGGATGGGGCACAATCAACTCCTCCCCACGGCGAATAATTTCATCGTTATAGGCAATCAGATCGAGGTCAAGCAGGCGCGGCGCGTTTTTCACCGTGCGGACGCGGCCAAACTCCTCTTCGATGGCCAGCAGCGCTTTGAGCAACGCGTAGGCATCCAGTTCTGTGCGCACGGAAGCAACGGCATTGTGATACCAAGGCTGGTCGTCGCTGTAGGGCACGGGCGCGGTTTTCCAAACCCTTGAAAACTGCTCCGGCCAGATACCGGCTTTAGCAATGGCCATCAGCGCCGCGTAAAGCGTCTGGGCGGGCGTGCCGAAACGGCTGGGCAGATTGGCGCCGAGCGCAACAAGGATCATAAACGGGTCACTTTCTGTTCAGGGCCCAAAAGCAAAGGGCCCGATGAATATCAGGCCCTTATAAAGATGTTTCCGGAAAAACGCTATACTACCAGCTGCGAACGTCGCCTGTGTCCATATGGACAAAGTTGCTTTTCGGATAGTAGCCCACGCCGCCCGCTTTGAGCGACACAGCCAGTTCGCGAATACGCTTGGTCTGGAAGCCAGGCAGGCGCAGGTCGATGGCCTGCCCCGTCATGTGCAGGGAATTTTTCGCGACACCCTCGCTGTTGGAGCGCAGGCCGGCATTCGTTTTCGGGCAGCGGTAACCGGAAAGAACCTCGTACGGCTCGTTTTTGTCGGTCATCTGGTGCACGGTGTAGATTATGTCGAGCACGCGCGGATCGATCGGAAACAATTCGTTTGAACGGAAATCGCGCAGAACGATGTTGATGCGGTCGAACGCGTCCGGAAGATATTTGTCGCCCACACGATACACGCCGGAAAATGTTTCGCCGGTGTGTGTGTTGCGGAACGCGATTTTGCGCGCGCCGTCGAACTCTTCTGCCGTACCGCGGCCGAAGATGGCTGCGGATGCAGGTGTGGTGATGAGAGATGATGCCGTAAGGGAGCCTAAGGCGAGTGCGCCAAATCCGAGAAATTTACGACGGCTCACAGAAGAGGCGGAAGCGCCTGTGGTCTGGGAAGTCATGGAACCTCTGAGTTAGTTGGTGAAGACGCGTGGCCTTCGGAGATTTGCTTAATAGCAGTTTGGAAAAGCGTGTCAAAGCTGAAAATTCGACTTAACCAATATACACAAAACCAAAGACGTATTCAACGCTTTCAAATCAAAGCGAAATTTCCGATTTTGCCACCGGCTGTGGAAGATGCACATCTCCGGCTTTTTTCAATATTTCCGATAACTTGGCGTCCTGGCCGTAAACATCGCGCCCGTAAACGAGTCGCCCTTCGGAATCGAGCCACACCGTTTGGTATGTGATGTAAACCGGCATGGGTTTCTCCGCTTTCATGTCGCGCATCTTCCCTGAGTCGATCATCTTTTCCATTCCCGCCCACGTCCATTTTTCATTTGTGTTCAGAATGAAATCGGCCAGTTTTTCCGGTTGCGAAACGCGAATACATCCGGAACTTAGCGCACGATCGCCCTCTTCGAACATTTCGCGGTGGTTGGTATCGTGCAAGTATATGTTATAGGGGTTCTCCATAATCACGCGAACTTTGCCGAGCGGATTGTCATCTCCCGGGTTCTGGATCATCTTCACCTGGGACAAATGTTTCGGCGTGACGGTAGACCAGTCCACCTTGGTCGGGTCGACCACGCGCCCCTGATACCGTATCTGGATTCCGCGCTTTACAAGAGCTTCCGGATCCTGCTGGAGCATAGGCAGAAAATCCTTGTTCTTGATGGTCGGCGGCACAGTCCAGTTGGGATTGAAACGAACGCCGGTGATTTCGGTTTTAAAGCTGTAGGTCGGGCGCGCCGTTTTGCCGATTATGACGGGCATCTCCAGCTTCACGCTACCATTCTCCACAGCCCAGAGCGTTGCCGAAGGCACGTTCACGATAACATATTTGTCCGGACGCCCGGATTCGATCCAGCGCAGCCGTTCCATATTAGCCAGTATCTGCCAGATCTTTGCCTCACGGGTCATGTTGATCAGCTCCAGCGTGCGGCCCGATATAACCCCGTCTGTGTGAAGCCCATAAGCTTTTTGAAGCTTCATGATTTCGACGGCCAGGGCTTCGTCATACAGCTTTTCGTTCTCCGTGGCTGCTGGCAGGCCCATGCGCGCCCGGATTGCCGGCATCTGCGGGTGCGATTTGTCCGGACGGATGGCACCGCTAAACGCTATGGGTTTAAACCCCTCATCCGATGGCTGCCCGGCCAGCTTCATCAGTTCCAGCCGCAGCGCCTGATAGAGATTGTGCGAGGGCTCAAGCGCACGAAGTTTTTCGATCGGATTGCTGGCTGTGGCGGCCATTTCCAAAATCTGAGGCGTATCCAACGGCTCGCGCCAATAGGTCACTTTACGGTCCGCGCTTTTCCCCTGACCACGCATGCCGGTCAGATCGCGTGAATAGCGGATGACCGCATCTGAAACTATAAAATCCAATTCCAACTTGTTTTCAGCGCTGATTTTGTCCGACAAAGCCTTGATTTCGTCGATCCTGTATCGGGCCGGATTAAGCCCGTGTGTCCAGGATTGCTCCAGAATTTCAACCACCGCGCTGACCCGGGGCTGGAACGCGCTGTAACCGCGCACCCAGATAGGCTTCATACCACGGGCTTCATAGAATGCCTGAAGCTTTTCGGAATCGTAAAACTTACCGGTGTCGAGCTGGCCGTTTATAAAAGCTTGTGCGTGGGAAGGCTCTGCAAACAGCGAGGCCGGAACGAAATATCCCAGCGCTGCGGCGAGCAAGAGCACCCACAAGGATGTACGGATATGTTTTCTGGCACGGTCCGTCATGACTCTAGACCCATAGCGGCAAATTAAACTTCCCCAGATTCGATTCTGGTCTTCTTAGGTAAATAAAGATTTAAGCGGCAGGATGGTTCACTTTAACGGCGGAAAGCATGAAAAAAGGGCGGGAAAACTGCCCTTCCCGCCCATGATACGTTATGCCTGAATGAAATTAAAGGCTCTTAGAGGTCAGCAAACACATGGCGTTCGCCCTTGCCACCCGGATGCGTCGTTGCACCGGTTCGCGCCGGTCCAACAGCCTGCGCGAATTTCCAGATGGCACCGGAACCATAACGGTGCTCCTTGGGTTTCCAGTCTTTTTTACGCTCGGCCAACTGCTCTTGCGTGAGGTTAACATCCAGCGTGCCCTTGTCGGCATCGATGGTGATAATGTCGCCATCTTTCAGCAAACCGATAGGACCACCCACTGCCGCTTCCGGCCCCACGTGTCCGATGCAGAAACCGCGCGTGCCGCCGGAGAAACGGCCGTCGGTGATAAGACCCACCTTGCCGCCCATCCCCTGTCCGTACAGCGCGCCCGTGGTGGAGAGCATCTCGCGCATGCCGGGTCCGCCCTTCGGACCTTCGTAACGGATAACCAGAACATCGCCCTCTTTGTATTGTTTGGCGAGAACGGCATCGAGGCATTCCTGCTCGGAATCGAAGCAGCGGGCCGGACCGGTGAATTTCAGTTCGGTCATCCCCGCAATTTTGACGATAGCACCATCGGGGGCAAGGTTTCCTTTGAGCCCTACAACGCCGCCCGTTGTGGATATAGGTGTGGATATGGATCGGATAACATCCTGATTGGGGGTCAGTTCCGTGTCAGCAAGGTTCTCGGCGATCGTGCGGCCTGTAACCGTTATGCAATCCCCATGGAGATAGCCGCCCTTCAGCAGTTCTTTCAAAACGACGGACACACCGCCGACATCGAACATGTCCTTGGCGACATATTTGCCGCCCGGTTTCATGTCGGCAATGTACGGGGTCTTGCGCATAATATCGCAAACGTCGAACAGGTCGAACTCGATGCCGGCCTCGTGCGCCATGGCCGGCAGGTGAAGCGCGGCGTTTGTCGATCCGCCTGTGGCGGCGACCACCATGGCGGCGTTTTCAAGGCTCTTGCGGGTCACGATGTCGCGCGGGCGAAGATTCTTTTTTAACAACTCCATAACGGCTCTTCCTGAAGCTGCGGCGTATTCATCGCGGGTCAGGTAAGGTGCAGGCGCGCCGGCAGACCCCGGCAGGGCAAGACCGATGGCTTCGGACACGCAGGCCATGGTGTTGGCCGTAAACTGGCCGCCGCAGGCACCGGCGCTCGGACAGGCCATGCATTCCATTTCGTGCAGATCCTCGTCGGAGAACTCGCCTGTTGCGTGTTTACCCACGCCTTCGAACACGTCGATGATCGTTACATCCTGGCCACGGAATTTTCCGGGCAGGATCGATCCGCCATACATGAACACCGACGGCACGTTAAGACGGATCATTGCCATCATCATCCCCGGCAGGGATTTGTCACAGCCTGCGAGGCCGACGAGACCATCATAACAGTGGCCACGCATGGTCAGCTCGACCGTGTCCGCAATCGCCTCACGCGACGGCAAGGATGAACGCATGCCTTCATGCCCCATCGCGATACCATCCGTCACCGTGATCGTCGTGAATTCACGGGGAGAGCCGAAATTTTCCGACACGCCTTTTTTCACGGCCTGCGCCTGACGCGACAACGCGATGTTACAGGGCGCGGCTTCGTTCCAGCAGGTGGCTACGCCAACGAGAGGCTGGTGGATTTCTTCTTCCGTCATACCCATGGCGTAATAATAGGCGCGGTGCGGCGCGCTCTTCGGGCCCTCGGTTACATAGCGGCTGACCAGATTGGTTTTATCCCACTTGCCGTCTTTAAAAGGTGATTTTGTCATCGTTCTTCTTTCATGTTTGCAGACATAGGTTTTTAAGCGGGGGCACCCGCTTTGACAAGGCGGAATGCCCGATTTTTCTATTTGTTGACGAGGATATCGTTTACTTTGGAGCGGAATTGAACCGCGTTTGCCACGAATGGCACGATAATGCGTCTCTGACCGGTTCCGGTGACAATAACATTGCCATATCCGAACATCTGGCCGGTCGGCATGATGCCAACCTCAATGCTTTCTATCTGCGCGTAACGCAGTTCGATCATGTCGGCATAAAACCATCCGCTGCGCACGAAAACGCGCTTGTCTGTGGCAGCTAGGATAAGAAAGCGGCGGGTCAGATGCGCCATTACCAGCATAACAACGCCGACCAACGCGAAAAACAAACCGAGTTCGAAAGCGAAAGCGAGTGCTACAAAAATAGCGAACAGCAGGACAGCCACAGCCTTCCAGTAGATTGCGCCGTGAATATGCGCAAAGCTGATCAAAGCTTCGTCGTCGCCCAGTGTAATGCCCGCAAGACGAAGAATTTCCGCCTGATCGACCACCGGTCCCGACAAAGCCTTTTTCATGCTACACGCTCCTCGCCTTTTCAATCGACTTGCGGAATTTGATCGGGTCTTCGATCGATGGAAGAACAACCTCGCCCACACCCATACCGCGCACCATGACACGGCCGAAATTGAATATACGGCCCCATATTCCCTGAAGCACGTTTACGCCCTCGATACGATCGATGTTCATTTCGCCGACATAACGCGCCACAAGGCCACGCTTATAGATAAGACGTTTGTTGGTGATCGCGATTTCCGTCGTCGCCTTGATAATCATCATGTGGGCGTAACGCATAAGCCCCATGACAAGAAGCAGAAACGCCAGAATTTTTACACCCGGATGCACGGCCCGCACCATTTCGATCCATCCGGCGTCTGGTGGTACATCAAGCTTGAAAAAATCACCTGGCAATATGCCTTGAAGCTGGATCGTCCCGACTATAAGCCCGATGGCCAAACCGACCCCGAACACAATGTTGATGACGGCCGAAAGCGTATACATCCAGTGGAAATGCGCCACGTGGACCAGTTCCTCGTCTTCCGTCAAAGACTGTCTTACATAATCCAGCGCCATACGCTTCCTTTATACCCGATTACTGGTCGCCGAGGGAAATACCGAGCCCTCGCGCCGTGTGCACAAGCGTATCAGACGGGTCAATCGCTTCATAGGCCGCGATGCATTCCTCGATCGGGTAATCCACGAGTTTGCGGTTCTGCCAGGCGACCATGCGGTCGAACTTGCCTTCCGCAATCAGGTCCACGGCACGAACACCGAACGCTGAGGCCAGCAAACGGTCATTATAGGTCGGCGGCGCGCCGCGCTGCACGTGGCCCAGAACCGTCACGCGGCTTTCAAAACCTGTGGTTTCAGAGATTTTTGCCGCCAGATAGTTGCCTATACCGCCATAACGTTTTTCGCCGTTGTGATAGGTAATTTCAAACTTTTCACCGCCTGGCGTTTTGACGGCCTCGGAAACGATGACCAAGGCAAAGTTGCGGCCCGAATCCTTGACGCGTTTGATCTTCGCGGCAACGTTTTCGATAGTGTAGCCGATTTCGGGAATAAGAATAACGTCGGCGCCGCCCGCAATACCCGCCGACAAGGCAATATGCCCCGCATCGCGGCCCATAACTTCCAAAATCATCACGCGGTCGTGCGATGCGGCTGTCGGCTGCAGACGGTCCAGAGCTTCGGTCGCAACGGAAACAGCCGTGTCAAAACCGACGGCGCGCTCTGTTTTACCCAGATCGTTGTCGATAGTCTTGGGAATGCCGACCATGCTGATACCGCCCTGTTTGGCGAGGCGGCGCAGAATGGCAAACGATCCGTCGCCGCCGATGCCGATAACGGCCTCGAGGCCCAGCTTTTTAAAGTTGTCGATGATCTCGCCGCTGCGGTCTTTGGTCGTGCCGTCCGGCATCGGGAAAGCAAAAGGGTTGCCCTTGTTCGTCGTGCCGAGGATGGTGCCCCCCATGCGGAGCACGTTCGTGTCCATATCATTGGGTGTCAGGATTCGGTATTGCGGCTCTTTTTCGAGGAGGCCTGCCGTTCCGTCGAGAATGCCGTATACCTGCCAGCCCAGCAGATCCGCCTTGTACACCGCAGCGCGGATAACAGCGTTCAGGCCGGCGCAGTCGCCGCCACTCGTCAGAATACCTATTTTCTTGCTCATGAATTTACCTTAGGGGGATTAGTAAGATTTTTTTAATTGTTTTAGACCAATCATGGCCTGCCCGCAAAAGGATTTTTCAATCTCAAAGCATTCTTTTCCTTATCAAAAGACAAAAAGAATGATAGAGTGAAAAACTCAAAATCACACACTTAGCCCTTGATTTAGATGGAAGACATTGACGAGCTACAGGACAAACTCGCTGAACTTGAACGCGAGCACAGAGTCCTTGACCAGGAAATAGACCGGCTGGTGAACACACCGCCGGTTGATCTTTTAACGATACAGCGCCTCAAGAAAAAGAAGCTCGCGCTGAAAGACCAGATTCAAAAAGTGAAAAGCGATATCCTCCCCGATATCATAGCCTGACCTGAAAGCGGTTCACCCGGAGGTTCATTTTGACGCACAGCGATCCAAATCCTGTTGTTGGCCTGATCATGGGATCCCAGTCTGATTGGGAAACCATGAAGCTTTGCCATGAGTTACTGCACAGCCTTCAAATTCCACACGAAGTCAAAATCGTGTCAGCGCACCGTACCCCAAGGCGCATGTTTGAATACGCAGAGACAGCCAAAGGACGCGGAATCAAGGTCATCATAGCCGCCGCCGGAGGCGCTGCCCACCTGCCCGGCATGGTCGCAAGCCTTACACCGCTCCCCGTATTGGGCGTTCCGATAAAGTCAAAGGCCCTGAAAGGCATGGATTCCCTGCTCTCTATCGTTCAGATGCCGGGCGGAATCCCCGTTGGGACGCTTGCAATCGGCGAAGCGGGCGCTAAAAACGCCGCTTTACTGGCAGCTTCAATCCTTGGCACGTCAGATGACACTATAATGCAGCGCCTGGAACAACACCGGAAAAGCCAGACCGATCAAGTGGGCGAAACGCCGAAAGACTAAGCGCGCGGCCAAACTTATCCACACCCTGTGCAAAACTCTTGGTTTATCCACAGGCTGTAGATAAATCTCTCTTATCCACAGCTGTGCATAAATTCAAATTTTATCCACAATCCATAAAACAAGCCATTGGCGCACAAAGATGCTAACAGCATCAAAAAGGTTCTTTGAACCTGTGGAAATGTGGATTACTTTTTCGCCGCGCTGTTGTAACCTCCGCCAAAACGCGCTATTTGCTCATTTTTCACGTGAAACAATATGGTTAATTCCCTGATATGAAGATGAAAATCCAAACACTCGGTATTCTTGGCGGTGGTCAGCTCGGCCGTATGTCCGCTCTCGCCGCCAGCAGGCTGGGAATACGCACACATATCTTCTGTCCGGAGGAAAATTGCCCGGCGTCGCAGGTTACAGACCTGTTTACGCGTGCCGAATATGAAGATCAAAATGCCCTCAAGGCTTTTGCAGATTCTGTTGATGTCATTTCTTATGAATTCGAGAACATCCCCATTGAAACTGTTCGCTTTTTACAGGCTCACAAGCCTGTATATCCGGATGACAAGCTGCTGGAAGTTTCGCAGAACCGATTGAAAGAAAAGAAGTTTTTGAACGATATCGGCATAGAGACTGCGCCGTGGGCACCCTGCCACAAGGCCGAAGACATAACCGAGGTCATGGACCGCTGGAAGGCGTCCAAATGCATCATTAAAACGGCCCGTTTCGGATATGACGGCAAAGGCCAAATAAAACATGATCTTAGCGCGTCTGCCTTAGAAAGCTGGACAAGACTAAATACACAAGAAGCTGTAATAGAAGGCATAGTAGATTTCGCTTATGAAGCTTCAATTTTGGTCGCGAGGGATGTTTTCGGAAAATGCGAGGCCTTCCCTGTTACGCTGAACGATCACCGCAACCACATTTTGTCTGAATCGATCGCGCCGGCTCCCATTCCGGCGATGCTCGCCCGCCACGCGACCGACATGGCGAAGACTTTAGCCGAAGCTGTGGGGCTGGTCGGCATCTTGGCGCTCGAACTGTTCGTCACCCAGGACGGCAAACTGATCGCGAACGAGATCGCCCCCCGCACACATAATAGTGGTCACTGGACGATGGACGCCTGCAACGTGTCGCAATTCGAGCAACATGTCCGCGCCGTTTGCGGTCTACCTATAATAACGCCCCAGCAACATAGCGGTGTAACCATGCTCAACCTGATCGGGGATGACGTGGAGAAACTTCCGGCTTATTATGCGATGGATAATGCCTGCGTCCATATTTACGGCAAGACAGAAGCCCGCGAAGGCCGCAAGATGGGCCACGTCAACCTATTGAAACCATTAGAGAATAGCGAAGAATAAAAATGAAAGCCGCCGCCATGAACGACAAAGCCGCCAACCACCGCATCGAAACCGATTCTTTCGGTGAAATCGAAGTTCCTGCCAACGCATTCTGGGGCGCGCAAACCCAGCGTTCGCTTCAGAACTTCGATATCGGCACGGAAAAGATGCCGGCTGGCGTCGTTCGCGCCCTTGGCGTGCAAAAGAAAGCCTCGGCCCTCACCAATATGGCGCTCGGCGTCCTGGATGCGAAGCTTGGCAACGCTGTGGTTCAGGCCGCAGACGAAATCATCGATGGTACACTGGCCGACCAGTTTCCCCTTTCCGTCTGGCAAACAGGTTCCGGCACCCAAACCAATATGAATGCCAACGAGGTTATCGCAGGACGCGCCAACGAAATCTTGTCCGGCACCCGCGGTGGCAAATCCCCTGTGCACCCGAACGACCACGTCAATATGGGCCAGTCGTCCAACGACTCATTCCCGACCGTGATGCACATTGCTGCGGCCGAAATGGTGCACCATGATCTGGTCCCTGCCCTTGAAACGTTGCACAGCGCGCTTGATAAAAAAGCCAAGGAATTCGACAAAATCGTCAAGAACGGCCGCACGCACCTGCAGGACGCAACCCCGCTTACGCTAGGTCAGGAATTCTCCGGTTATGCTGCGCAGATCAAGTATAATTTGCTGCGCGTCAAAGCGGCTCTCCCACGCGTCATGATGCTGGCTCAGGGCGGTACAGCCGTTGGCACCGGCATCAACTGCAAGATCGGCTTTGCAGAGAAGTTTGCTGCGGAAGTTTCCAACATTACGGGCCTTGATTTTGTCACCGCCGAGAACAAATTCGAGGCTCTGGCCACGCATGACGCATTGGTAGAACTGTCCGGCGCGCTTAACGTTCTGGCGGTTTCCCTGATGAAGATCGCCAACGATATCCGCCTGATGGGTTCCGGCCCGCGTTCGGGTATCGGCGAGCTGCTCCTTCCTGAAAACGAGCCGGGTTCCTCTATCATGCCGGGTAAAGTCAATCCGACGCAATGCGAAGCATTGACCATGGTTTGCGCCCAGATCATGGGCAACCACGTGGCCGTCACTGTGGCAGGTTCCAATGGCCATTTTGAGCTCAACGTGTTCAAACCGGTGATCATCTACAATGTGCTGCAATCCATCGAACTGCTGGCCGGGGGTTGCCGCTCCTTCACGGACCGCTGCCTCGTGGGTATCGAGCCGAACCACGAGCGCATCAAATACCTGATGGAAAACTCCCTGATGCTGGTTACGGCCCTGAACCCGCATATCGGGTACGACAACGCCGCCAAGATCGCCAAGAAGGCGAACAAGGAAGGCAAGTCGCTCCGCGAGGCCGGTATCGAGCTGGGCCTGCTGACATCCGAGCAATATGACCAGTGGGTCAAGCCGGAAGACATGATCCACCCCAATTAATTAATGGCGGATATCCTTTCCTCGAAGGTCGTGAAACGCTCCGTGAATATCGCGGGGCATACGACCAGCGTGAGCCTCGAAGAGCCCTTCTGGGCCGCGCTGCGTTCCATCGCCAAAGCCGAAGGGCGCTCCCTTGCCGCCCTCATCACGGATATAGACGAAAGGCGCGGGACGAACCTGTCCAGCGCCTTGCGTTTATATGTGCTGCAATCGCTGCAACAGCGTTGATTACTGCCCCAGTGAATTCAGGATATCCTGCATTGCACCGGCCGGATCTTCCTTGATCTGGTCTTCGATAGATTTTGGCTGCTCCTGTTGCGGAGTGGCCTGAGATTCTGGCGCTGTGGGTTCAGGCTGGGCTGCCGGTGCCGTCTGCTGTTGCTGCTCCGGAGCGGCAGCATTCGGATCATTGGCAGGCGCAGTAGGTGTTGCTGGGGCAGCCGGCTGCTGCTTCTGCGGCAGGATGCCCAGTTGCTGCAACTTGCCGCCAAGATCCTTGCCCAGAATGTCGGGCAATTTCTCCTGAACCTTCTGTTGCACGCGGCGGGTCAGCACATCGTTGAATAGCCCCTTGCCGAACGTATTGCCGGGATTGCTTAACGAGCCCTTGATCGCTACATCGAACGCTCCCGCATCCTTAGCCTGTTTGAAGGTAATCGTATGAATCGTATCTATGGTCCAGGCCGGAAGGTTCGCGCTGCCCTTGGATACGATATTGGCCGATGGCCCATCCATCGCCATGGACGAGATCCGCACGATCCCCTGACTGATGTCATAGGCGCCATCAATGGTATCGAAGCGTGTTTCACCGCCGCTGGTGGCACCGCCCACGATGCTGTTCAGACGGTCCATCGGTTTGCCGCTGTCAACAAAGGCCAGACCGATCTGGGCCAGGTCAAAGCCTTTCATGACAACCGTACGACCGTTCAGGTTGGCTTTGCCCTGCAAAGCGCTCACAAGTGCATAGGAGGACAGACCTGTGGTCTGAACATTGAAATCGAGCGAAACATCGCCGGAAGCCTTCAGGCGGTTGGAACCGGACAAGGCATACATAAGCGGCTCGAGCGCCACGTTGGTCATCTTGCTGTCCACCGCGATGGTAAGTGGCAGTTTGACATCGGACGGATCCTGAACCTTGGCATTCAGATTGGCGGTGCCTCCGAACAGGCCTGATTGCAGGTTGTTTACATTGAGGTTGCCGTCTTTCAATGTAACCTTGGTTGTAGGCTTCTGGAAATTCCAGCCGCCGTAGGTGATGGATTGTGCCGACAATCCTATATCGAGATCTAGGGTGTGCATCCATCCGGTTTCGATCGGCGTGCGGGACCATTTTTCGCCGCCGCTCCCGGATACACCCGAGGCGGAACTTACCGATTTTGGTGCAGCATTTTTTGCGCCCAAGAGATCATCCAGTGGAATATCACCTGCCTGAATGGTGCCGGAAACGGATGGTTTGTCCCCGCCCGTGGCAATCTTCAGATCGCCGCCAATGGTCGTGGAGCCCAGTGTTGCCTTCATCCCGGAGAGGTCATACGTACCACTGTCCTGAACGGCTTTTGCGTTAAAAGCAAAAGGTCTTTCAAGTCCTGCACCACCCGTAAATTGCGGGTTTACGATCTGTATAGCTTTTACCAGATTGGGGTGCTTTGCACCCACCGTAAGGTTGCTGAAGGTTGGTTTGTCCAACAATCCTGTTGCGGTTCCGGATGCATTAAGCTCCCCGGAAAGCGCAGCAATTTTTGCGTCAAAAGCCAGATTGTCTGCCTGCCCCTTTGCAGCAATGTTGGCTTCTGCCCCGCTGATCGATTGCGGCAATTTGGAAGTGTCCATTTGCAACGATTGCATCAATGTTTTGAGGTTTCCGGTCTTGCCATAGAAGGATAAATCAATAGCGGAAAGATCAGCCATATTGCCTACCGAACCGCGCAGCGAAGCCGCAGCACCCATATAGTCTTGTGCAGAAGCAACCTCTAGATTTAATGATGAACCAGCAGCCTTTCCTTTGATACGGATGCCTGTGATTTGCTGCGCATTAAAGACAGCTTTTTGTGCACTCAAATCGAACGTTAAATTGTATGGCACGTTAAACGATCTTACAGGTTCCAAGGCCTTTTTAACGTCTTTTGGTGCAGCATTTGACTCTTTCTGGACAGCCTGTTTGTTCTGGCCGTTCAGCCGCGCCTGAATATGGTCTATATCGACCGTGTCGGTCGTCAGATCGATCATGATATCGGGGCGCCCCCCAGCACCGCCCGGCGCATAGGAAGCGGCCAGCGCCACGCTGGTTTGATCCAGCTTGATGGTGCTGTTGGACACTTTCACCGCATCCGGGGTAACTGAACCGGAGATGTCGAAGCGGCCGGTTTTGTAAATTTCAAGGGCATGGTTGTTGCCGCTGTTTTCGACAAAGGCGCGGAGCAAGGTCGGCAATTGTTCGGACGATCCGGTTGCCGTAAAGCTGACATTCGGGTCGGCATACGTGACGCCTTTTTCACCCGACTGGGACGCGGTGGTGAAGCGCAAAGCGGCCTTCCCTTCCGCTGACGTCTTGCCCGGCATGTCCATCGCCTTGGCTGTTACGTCAATTGCGGCACCCTCTTTGACCAGGCCGGCAACGACCCCTTTAAAGGTCTTGCCGCCCGTCTCAATCCCCTCTGCCGTGATTTGAAGCGTGCCGTTGACGGGGTACGGAAGGCTCAGGCTTTCCGGAAGCAGCCCCTTGCTGGCGGAAAGCTTCTGCCCTTTGGCGACCTTTTCCTCGACGCTGGGCTCCTTGGATTTGTCTTTCGCAGGGGCCAGCTTGTCGAGATTGAGCATACCGTCAAAGGCGACGTTGCCGCTGAACTGTAAAGGCGCTTGTTCCTTGAGGCCGAAGATTTTGAGCGTCCCTTTCCCCTTGGCATCGCCGAATGTGACGTCCATTTCCTCGGACTGGAACGTATCCTCGGAGGCCGTTACAAGGCCCGAGAAGGCAAGCTTGCGCGCCAGAGCGGGCGATCCCTCGTCTCCGCCAAGCGCCAGCACAGAAGCCAGATTGTCTGTGTTAATATCCACTTTGCCCTGTATCTCCAAAGGCTCTTGCGCCACGATTCCTTTGAATGCGACATGGGCGTTCAGCTCAGGAAGCGAGAGTTCCAAGTCGGCCGGTATCTCTTTTTTATCCCCAACCGGGCGTTCCGTTTTAGCGTCAATTTCAACGATTTTACCGCCATAAACCAACGAGCCGCCCGCCGAAAAAGGACCGGACAGACTGTCCGCGCTTAGGTTCATATTGATCTTTTCGACAAGCTGCTCCTTGCCTGTCTGGCGATTTAGATACGATACGCGCCCATCCTCAATGATCAACTTGTCCAAACTGATCTCGGATGCGCCTGGTGCTTTTCCACCATTTTGTCCACTGGCCTGTGTTGGCGCATCATTTTCCGAAAGAAGCTTGTCAGACATCCAGGAATTCGATCCGTCGGTCAGCGTTTCAAGTCTAATATCGGGCTTTACGAGCCGGATCGTATCCACCTGAACATTGCCCGAAATCAAGGGCAGAAGCTTCACACTGACATTCGCGCGCTCCATTGTCAGGAGGTTTGGCGTCGAACCACGAGGTGCCGCTACGCTCAAACCTTCCAGTTTCAAGGCGGGCAACGGGAGCAGCGAAAGACTGATGTCGCCGTCTATTTTAACGTCATACCCCGCGGCTGTTTTCGCCTGCTCTATGATCTGCGGTTTGTATTTGTTCCAATCGATGAAAGACGGCCCGATCAAAGCTCCGGCCCCTATGAGGGCAATGACAGATACGGTAATGGGCAAGGCGCGTTTCATATTATCTCCGGAATCGATTGGAATTTGAAAAAAGAAATCGTTCAGACCTATATAGCCTGAAAGAGGCGTATCTCAAACAATCGACGGGGATTTTATGTTCCGAAACGGCAATTTAATCGTCGTAGCGATGTTTGAACGCCTCTATTGCCTCGAAAAGCTCCTCTAGCTTGGGCAGTACGGTGTTCTGTAATGTGTAAAGCTGGTTCTTGGGCACTTTTACGGCAATATTTTCGTAAATCATGCGCGTCGCTTCCTTTATATCCCCCAGATCGCTCTTGTTGTTCAGGCGCGTATTGTTTGCATCGACCACGCGTTTTGAAAGCATGGATACAATCGCACGGATGGTGGGGTCGGAGTCCTTGAGCTTGTCCTCGAACTGCTGGCGGCTGATGACGATCAGATTGGTGTCGGCAATAGCCTTTACGCTTGCAGTCCTGGGGCCGTCGAAGATGAACGCCATCTCGCCCACGATCTGACCCGCGCCAAGCCGCGCAATTTCCACCTCGTGATCGTCTTTGGAAAGATAGACTTTCACCTCGCCCGACTGGATCAGGTAGGCCTGCTGACCGAACTCGCCCTCTTTGATGACGATCTGGTCTTTTGCGATAAAGCGGCGTTCGAGAATGGGAGCATCGTGGCGTTTCATCCCGACATTATACCGGAAGGCGAAGCTGCCTTAAATGATATATTGGCCGCCGTTTGCAGTAACCGTTGAACCGTTGATGAACCCTGCTTTTTCAGAGGCAAGGAATGCCACGATATCGGCGATCTCGCGCGGCGTGCCCATGCGGGCCACAGGGATCTGGCGGATGATAGATTCCAAAACATCCTGCTTCATCGATGCGGTCATGTCGGTTGCGATATAACCCGGGCAGATTGCATTGACGGTGATCCCCTTGGCGGCGCTTTCGAGGGCCAGCGCCTTGGTGAAGCCGAGCATGCCGGCCTTGGCTGCGGAATAGTTGGTCTGACCGAACTGCCCCTTTTGACCATTGATAGAACTGATATTGACGATACGGCCAAACCCGCGTTCGCGCATGCCGTTGATCACGGCACGGCTCATGTTGAAGCATGATGTCAGGTTGGTTTCGACAACCGCGTGCCACGCATCAGGTGCCATTTTGTGAAGCACCGCATCCTTTGTGATGCCAGCATTGTTTACCAGGATCTTGATCGGGCCGAGTTCGGCTTCGATAGCCTCGCAGCCTTTCTGGCAGGCTTCGTAGTCGGAAACGTCGAATTTATAGGCGCGGGCGTTGGTTTGCTGTTCGCAGGCCTTGGCCGCCTCATCGTTGCCATGATAAATGGCTGCGACCTGATAACCTTCTTCCTGCAGCGCGATCGTAATTTCAAGACCGATCCCGCGTGTTCCACCCGTAACGATGGCTACTCCCTTATGCTCCGACATTCTCGATAAATCCTTATGCAACTTCTTTCCATTGACCCGACGCATCACGCTCGACGCACAGGGCTACGCCCATACCACCGCCGATGCACAGCGTCGCCAAACCTTTTTGCGCGCCGCTGCGCGCCATTTCATGCAGCAATGTCACCAGAACGCGGCAACCCGAAGCCCCGATCGGATGGCCTAGCGCGATAGCTCCGCCATTGACATTGACCTTTGCTGCATCAAGTTGAAGCTCTTTCAAAACGCAGCAGGCCTGTGCCGCAAATGCTTCGTTCGACTCAACGAGGTCCAGATCGGAAACTTTCCAGCCCGCTTTTTCCAGCGCCTTCTTTGACGCAGGAACCGGACCGGTGCCCATAATCGCCGGATCGACCCCCGCCGTGGCCCAGCTCTTGATGCGGGCAAAAGGTTTAAGGCCGCGCTTTTTGGCTTCGCTTTCGCGCATCAGCAATACAACCGCAGCGCCGTCGTTAAGACCCGATGCGTTCGCGGCCGTGACCGTTCCGCCCTCGCCTTTAAAGGCCGGGCGCAGCTTGGCAAGGCTTTCGGCCGTAACACCTTCACGCGGAAATTCATCCTTATCGATGGGCACTTCTTCTTTCTTGACCTTTACTGTGACCGGCACGATTTCGGTTTTGAACTTGCCTGCCTTGATGGCGGCTTCGGCCTTTTGCTGCGAGCCGGCGGCGAATTCATCCTGTGCCTCGCGGCTCACGCCGAATTTCTCGGCGATGTTCTCGGCCGTGATGCCCATATGATATTTGTTGAATGCATCCCAAAGCCCGTCGGTGATCATGGTATCGATCATCTCGGCGTTGCCCATTTTGGTGCCGGAGCGAAGGTTCATGGCATGCGGAGACAGGGTCATGTTTTCCTGACCGCCCGCCACAACGATATCCGCATCGCCGCAAAGGATCGACTGGGCGCCCAGCGCCACGGCACGAAGACCCGAACCGCAGACCTGGTTGATGGTCATGGCCGTTTTTTCCTGAGGGATGCCCGCCTTGATCGCGGCCTGACGCGCGGGGTTCTGCCCCTGCGCCGTGGTCAGGACCTGCCCTAGAAGTACATCGTCCACCTCTTCCGCCTTTACGCCGGAGTCGGCCAATGCGGCCTTGATAACCGTGGCGCCGAGTTCGTGGGCCGGAATTGTGGAGAAAGCGCCCCCGAAAGAGCCTATGGCGGTGCGTTTTGCGGAGACGATAACAACGGGGTCTGACATGGAGATTTTTCCTTGAAACTGCCGGTTGGAAGACGAACGGACATTAGGCTGTGAAGCCACGGATTTCAAGGCGTAGGCACTATTTTAGATTGAAAACTATTGCTGCACTGCAAACCAATCGGAAATGGGCTTCCATACATCCGCAACAACGCTGCGTCCCGCGATCAAACCGACATGGCCGGTAGCGCATATGAGCCTGTCGCATTTCACGCGCCTGTCTGCAAAAGCGAGCGCTGAGTCGAGCGGAACAATACGGTCATCCTTTGCGGCGACAACCATGGTCGGGACTCTTATGTCTTTTGCAACAATCCTCTGCCCCATGACCAACCATTCATCTTTATAAGGATGATTGTTTTCATACCAGTCATCCATGCACATCGAAGCGATACCGGCGGGAAGATCCAGCCCGTCGTTAAGCCAGTCTTCGACAGCAATAAACACTGCCTCGCGCGCATCGCCATCCGGCATGTTGGCAAAGGACGAAAACTTTTTGATGCTGCCTTCGGGATCCAGTGTCGCAAAGACGGCCTGCATCCAGCTTTCCGGCAGCCTGCTGTATTGTTTCATATATGGAAGGGCCATGGGTTTCATGAGGGTAAGCCGGGCCTTCAGTGCCCCCTTCTCGTCATGAAAATTCCAGGGGCTGGCGAGCAGCAAAACGCCTTTTACAAGATCGGGGCGCAACGAAGCCAGAGCCGTGGCAAACAGACCGCCCATGCAATAGCCCAAGAGCAGTACGGGCTTTCCAAGGCTTTCGATGGCGGGGATAAGTCGTTCGATTATAGCCGTATCTATGTCGCCCTGCCCTGCATCCTGTGCCGGCTGGCCCCAATCGAGTAAATGGGCGTCAAACCCTTGCGCCGCTAGCCACCGTAAAAGCGAACGGTCGGGCAACAAATCCAGAATGTCCGATTTGTTCACCATCGAGGGGATGAGAACGATGGGGACATTATATATAGAGTGTTCCTGTTGCGCGGAAATAAGACTGGCCTCGCCCTCGCTCCATAAAACAGGAAGCGCGGGCATCTCGCGTTTAAAGCCATGATTTTGATATTTTTGGATACCTTTAAAAAAATCCTGCAATGTGGCTGCGGAAAACACCGTACCCCCGGCCAGTCCGGCAGACGCAAGAGAAGCCATTCCAAGCTGGAACGGGAGAGGTTTGGGGCCAAGGCGCATGATATCTTTATTTATAACACATAAGTTGCAATAAAAAGCCGGAAACGATTCATTTTGCCTTGCAATATAATTTTGTGCATAATAATAGTTAATAATTCTCGCAGCATTCTTAAGGAAGGAAGTGCCAATGGCCACTACCAAAAAAAGATCAGATGAACCCACAGTCATCAAAAAGTATGCTAACCGCCGTTTGTACGACACGGGCCGCAGTTCCTATGTGACGCTCGAAGATTTGTGCGAAATGGTAAAAGAGGGCCACGACTTTGTTGTCTACGACGCAAAGTCCGGTGAAGACCTCACCCGCTCCGTTCTGACACAGATCATT
>JAPJRC010000108.1 GCA_030824805.1 Micavibrio sp. | reverse complement strand
CGAACTTCACGATATCGCTCATGGTCATCTCGAACTTTTTAACCGAAGCTTCGACACGTTCCTGGCGGCGCAGCTTCGCTTCTTCTTCCCTGCGTTGCTCGGCTTCCATCTCCTTGTTTTTTATCATGTTCTGCTTGAACACCAGCGTTGTTGTCGCAATTTCTCCGACCTCGTCTTTGCGCTCGGTTCCATAAATTTCTGCCTGAAGATCTCCTTCGGAGAGTTTTGCAAGACAACCGACAATTTTGCGCATGGGATTCACAATTCCCATTCGTGACAGCGTAATGCCGATAACCAGCCCTAGCAATGTACCGCCGCCAGCCGCTATGATCATGATCAGACTGGAGGATTTGTAAATTTCCTCAACCATATGGGATTCATCCTGCGACTGGCTGATAACCAGATCTGAATATTCCGCAGCAGCATCTTCGAAATTATTGGCAGCCAGCCGACTCTTCTTGGCCTGTTCCGAAAGAGCAGCCTGATCGGCTGTCGGCATGTAGTTCACGCTGGTACTGTGTGCCATGTCTAATGTTGTGGCGAACGATTTTTTATAGCTGTCATACTGCTCGTGAACTTTTGCTAATGCGATCTTTCTCTTTTCTCCGGCTGTTTTTGCAGCTTCTGCTAGGCCTTCTTCCAGTTCACGTGTTTCTCTTTCAATAATTTCGTCTATTTCACGCAGATTCTCTGCCGACATATCCGCGGCCATGCGGAACTCCACACGGTTGAGGGCAATAATATTCTGGCGTATTCGCTCGGCTATCACGGCTTCTTTGCTGGATATCTCCATTTTGTCTGTGGCTGCATCCAGCTGCCTGAGCGAGGTCACGCCGATTGCCGAGATGATAAGGGTTAAGACGCCCATCATGATTATTACGGAGATGATTTTGGTCGAAATTTTGTAATTGCCGAGATTCATAGATCAGCCCTTTATTGCGGAATTCATAAAAATTCTCACGCAAGTTGAATAAGAAGTCTATTTCGCGGTTGTTTGTATGCAGGCATTAAAAAAGCCCGGAGAAATTCTCCGGGCTTTTTTATATCCTTTGGTATTAGGCTGCTGCCAATTCCTTGATGAAGACTGTAAATTCTTCCTGCAGGATTTCGGACTGTCTCGATAGTTCGTCCGCGGCGGACAAAACCTGATGCGAGGCGGAGCCTGTGCTGTTGGCGGCATCGCTGACGGAGCCAATATTCTGGGTCACTTCAGACGTTCCTGTATAGGCTTCGGAAACGTTACGCGAAATTTCCTGTGTCGCGGACGTCTGCTCCTGGATGGCCGCCGAGATCGTGCCGGAAATCTCGTCCATCTCGCGGATGATGCGGCAGATCGTGTCGATAGCCTCGGCTGAGGTCTGGCTGATCTGCTGTATGTGGGCGATCTGGCTGGAAATTTCCTCCGTTGCCTTGGTGGATTCGTTGGCAAGATTTTTTACCTCTGAGGCCACAACCGCAAAACCTTTGCCCGCATCGCCTGCGCGGGCGGCTTCGATGGTTGCGTTCAATGCAAGAAGGTTGGTCTGCTCCGCAATCGCCGAGATGATCTGTGTCACCTCGCCAATCTTGTGCGCGGCGTCCACCAGTTCCGACACGCTCTTGCCCGCCAACTCGGCGTCTGAAACAGCTTTCGAAGCAACCTGTGAGGAACGCGAAACTTGCGAAGCTATTTCGTTGATGGAAGACGAAAGCTCTTCTGTTGCCGATGCCACCGTTTGCACGTTTGCGGCGGCTTGTTGGGAAGCGGCTGCAACGGCGCCCGATTGTTTGGATGTTTCTTCCGCGCTTGCCGAAAGAGATTGCGCGGAAGCCTGCAGCTCTGTCGATGCGGAAGAGACGAACTTCACGATATCGCTCATGGTCATCTCGAACTTTTTAACCGAAGCTTCGACGCGTTCCTGGCGGCGCAGCTTCGCTTCCTCTTCTCTTCGCTGTTCGGCTTCCAGTTCTTTTGCGCGGACCATATTGTCCTTGAAGGTCTGGATAGCGCTAGCCATTTCGCCCACTTCGTCCTTACGGTCGCGGTCAGGAACGTCTTGGCTTAGATCACCCGAGGCGAGAACGCCCATATAGCGTGTAATATTAACAATTGGCCCGCCAATTCCTCTGACTAGAAGGATAACGAGACCTGTACCCATGGCGATAAGCAAGACAATAATTGACACGGCGATAATTCGGCTCTCGTATGCTTCATGATCAGCAACGGCCCCGGCATTTCCTGCATTGCGTTCGTTGACTTTTACGATGCCTTCAACCGCGTTTGAAACTTCTTCATAATTGGAGGCGGAGCCCATGATAGCTTGCAAAGCGTTGGCCGTATCTCCCATTTCAACCATACGAATGATCTCTTCGGAAGTTTTTTCGTACTCACCCCATTCCTTCTGGATTGTCTTGAAAAACCCGCCTTGTTCATCTTGGTCAGGGCGGAGCATTTTGCCGTATTCGGCCATACCAGCCTCAAATTCATCGTTCGCTTTCTTGATACGATCAGCATATTTTTGCTTGTCGGTAGGGGTGGTGGCTAGCGCATAATTATATTGCGAACGACGATAGTTTGATAAATCAACATTCATATTCAAGACGATCTTGATACGCGGTAGAAGATCATCGCTAATAAGATCGGTTTGCTTCGTAATTTCAGACATAGCTTTATATTGAAGGGCGTTTCCGCCGATCACTACGAGAATCAAGCAAACAACAGGAATGATGATTTTGTATTTTATTTTGGCATTTTTCATGGGTCGTCCTTCGGTCTGGCCGAATATGTAAAGAGGTTAAAAGCAGGGAACGCATTTTGAGAATACTAGAATATACTTAAGCGTGTATTAACCACGCTTGTATGCATACTAATCTAAAAGATAGGAAACGCAAGATTCTAGAAACCGCGGCCGTTTTTCATGCCGAGCAATGCTTGTGGTTTGATTTTCGGCGCCTTGCTGCCGCCGCCGCGTCTTGCATCGCGGAATCTCTCATCACCGCCCAGTTCGCGTTCAGCGATCTCGTCTATATCCGGCACCACATCCATTTTGATTTCCTGAATGCAGGCGCGGAAGAAATTGCAGCACTTGGTTTCCCAGTCATACAATTCAACCGTCTCGTCTTTTTTCTTAATCTGGAAAATAGTGGGCGACCACAAGCCATTCACGATCGGCTTGCAGAAAATCCATACCATCTGTTCGACAGGCGGTTTTCCATCTTCCGTATTGTCATAGAGGAACTGTATTTCGGCTTCGACTTCGTTGCCTTCGTTGTTCATACGCACTTCGGCCATGGCGGTTACGCCATTATTAGCATCGTAGGCTGACCACGGGCATGTTTCGTAGAGGGATAGTTCATATCCCACTCCCAACTTGTCCATCAGTTCTTTCAACGATGCGCGCATGGCCCTATCTTCTTGTACATACTACCATAAAACGCAAGGTATTTTAACTTTTGTGCACCTTGAGACGGCCGTTTTCCTTGAATTCTATGGTTAATTCGGCCTCTTTGGCGGCGTCGGAAGCGGTAGAAATGAGCTGGCCGTTCACCCCGCGCACAACCGCATAGCCGCGTTCCAGCACCTTTTTAAAGGACAGGCTTTCCAGCATGCGAACGGCATGATCTAGATGCTTTTGCGGG